>CAYMSG010000344.1:0-4500 GCA_964392955.1 uncultured Chitinophagaceae bacterium
CGCACTTGCATGGGGTGCAAGGGGTCGCTAGTTCGAATCTAGTCGTCCCGACTAAAACAAAGCTTCACTTTTTAGTGAGGCTTTTGTTTTTGAAGAACCTGTTGAACCCAACATTGTTTGCAAATCCACAGTGAGTTTTTTACTTACGGCATAAAAAACCACAACTGCTGCTTTTTTTGAAATCTGATTGAACTATGGCTTGGGTCGGGTGGTGATACATTTCCGGCACGGGAAATCAGAAAGTATCCTCGTTTATATTTTGATTCCAGGTAGAAATTCTGACCGGTTGCCTGACTCCTGATAAACACACTTGTTTCATTTGGTGCGTCGTTCAGGTCAATACTGTATTCATCATTGACCGGGTACGGATTATCTTCAAAACTCAGATATTTCCCCACATGATTTTTTATATACCAGTTATTGTCGCCGGTTGTTTCGAGTGTCCAGATATCACGTGGCCTGACTATAAAACTGCCGACTGCTGTATGCGAATAATCCCGGATACTGTAGGAGGTGCCGCTTGAGCTTGAACCAACACAAATGGTATCAGGGTTTGGATAGGCCTGTTCATTGGATTTAATACCAATGGTGCAAAAAAAACCAGCCTTGCGAAAGCTTTGCTGTTCTTCATTAACATTCTCCTTTTTTTGGCATGATGCAAATGAAGTGATAACAGCCAGTGCGAACAGCAGTTGTTGTTTCATGATTAGTGATTTTGAATTGATGTGAGAGTGCAATTGAATGATAAAACTATCCATTCAACTCGGGCAGGTCAATAGCGAAAATGGGTGATATCTAATAAATCAATTTCACAGCAAACGCTGTCTGCTGCGGGAAGTTGGAATTGATTCTGTAAAAACGATTGATGAAAATGTACAGCTGCTACACAATTCTGTCACGGATGGCTTTTGATACAGCTTCTGTACCGGAGTTAACATGCAGTTTGGCATAGATATTTCGGATATGCGATTTAACTGTGTCGGTGGCAATCTTTGATTCGGCTGCGATCATTTTATAACTCTTGCCATTTACCAGCATTTGCAGAATTTCTTTTTCCCGTGCGGTAAGCTGATAGTCGGTTGTAACGGCAGGTTGCAGATTAACCCTGAACAACTCAAGCATACGCCTGGCGATGCCCGGTGTCATAGGGGAGCCGCCATTTTCTACTTCACGCAACGCTTCAAGGTAGCCAGAGGGTGATGTGGTCTTTAAAATATAACCAGATGCCCCGGCACAAATAGCGTTGAAAATATAACTGTCATCGAAGAAAGCAGTCTGGATCAACACATGCACATCCGGAAAGTGTTGCCTGAGCAGTTTGGTGGCTTCAATACCATTGAGGCCCGGCATTTCAATATCCATCAGCACAATGTCACATGGATTTTCCTCCAGCAATTCCAGCATACCATCACAATTGGCATACACACCAGTACAGGTAAATCCCTCGGCCGATTCAAGCAGCACCTGCAATGTTGTACGCAGGTGTTTATTGTCTTCAAATACTGCGATCCTTGTCATTCTATCTTTTTACAAATTTGAACGAATCTGCTGCAAACTGAAATAGCGAAAACGGGGGAGAAGAGTGTACTGTAATCTGCCTCAATTACAAAGGCAAGGAACATACAACAGCAGTTCCCTTCTCCGACGAAATGATCTCTGTTTTACCGCCCAATTCTTTTGCCCTGTTTTGCATATTTGCCAAGCCATTCCCTTTTTTGCCGGACGCTACATCAAATCCTTTCCCATCGTCAACGATCTTCAGTTCAACCATATTTTGCTGTTTACTGATGCTGACATGAAGATGTTCAGGTGATGCATATTTCAATGCATTGTTGACCGCTTCTTTAAAAATTAAATACAATGCTTTTTTCTGCTCGGTATTCAACTTGAGTGTTTGTAAGATGTCTCCATCAAACCGGTTGCTGATATTTTTACTGCTGCACAGTTCGTATAAAAATCGTTGCATTCGTTCCTGCAAGTCTTTTCCATCTTCCGTGTTTTGTTTGATCATCCAAACTATGTCGCCCATCTTATCCATGGTTTCTTTGGAATAGCTGGTTACTTTGTGCAACATTTCTTTTTGCGATGCAGTTGATGTTTCTGCAGCACCAGCCATTTCACTCAACATGTAAATACTGCTGAGAGAGCTGCCCACTTCATCGTGCAGATCGGCAGCAATGGATTGCCGGAGCTCCATTTCTTTCATGCGTTGACGAAGACGGTTTCGGTTGATGAGTAAAACAACACCAACAATGGCTAATGCAGCCAACGATAAAAAGCTGTATAACAAAATACGCTGACGAAACTCCTGTAATTCATTGTCTTTACTGAGCAATGCAATCTGGCTATTCTTTTCTTCCACGTTAAATGAAGTTTGCATAGCAGCAATATCCTCGTTATACTTTTGAGTAGCCAGTGTATCACTTAACTCCTTACTTGTTGAGAGATATTTATACGCCTCTTTATGATTGCCGGACAGTGAATAGGCTTCTGCCAGAATTTCGGCTACTGTTTGCTGCTCATCCAGCAATTCATTTTCCTCAAATCCGGCAAATGCCTGCAATCCTGCATCAATGGATTGGGTGTACTTTTTTTGTTTGAGGTATATTTCTGCAAAAATGGAATGGGCAATTGCGATCTGTTTTTCATTCTCCTGCTCAAGTGCATATTCCATCGCCCTTTGTACATTTTCAAGAGCCTTCTCATATTGTCCCTGCCTGATATAATTTGAGCTGATATTTCCGTAATACATGGCAAGGTTTACCCGATCACCAGCTTCATTCGCAAATTCAATTGCTTTTTGATAATTGGCGATACCGGCAGCAAAATCATTTGCACGTGTTAAAATATTACCGATGTTACCGATGGTAATAGCATACATTTTTTTATTCCCTAGTTGTTTGTACAACTCGCCGGCCCGCTCATTATACTCCCGGCCCTCTTTGTATTTTGCCTGGTAAAAATAAATGGCGCCCATCGTTTGTAAAATACGGGCACGCCGATCGTTGTTGTTGGCTAATTCGGCATAGCGCCAGGCAGAATCACAATTGATCAATGATTGCCTGAAGTTGCGTAATTGCATGTAATAATCGGCCTTGTTGAGATAAACGAGTGCAAGTCTTGTTGGATCGCCTACAATTTTAGAAGAGGTAATGGCTGAGTCGATGTACAGCATAGCTGAATCCAATACACCTTTATACCCAAATGCTGCTGCAACATTCAGATAACAACCGGCAACACCTTTTTCCCACTTCAACTGTTTGCCCAGTTTTACACCATTTTTTCCATATTCAATTGCTTCAACAGGATTACTGTTGCCAACAATACCTGCCAGCATACGATACAGGATCACTTTGTTGGTATCTTGCTTTGCAGTTTTCAATTCGTTACGTAACGAATCGACGTTAAATGATTGTGATTGTGCTGCGAATGAGAAGAAAGAAATCAGCAGCAATAAGAAAACATGCTTCATCCTCTAATATAAAAATCTTTTTGTTGAAATAAAACTATGCAATGCTGATTAATCAAACGATCGCACCTTGTAACATAAAAATCTGCCTGAGCGCAATCACAAACGGTTATCTGCTGCTGAATGATAAAGCTTTGTGAAAACCTTTTTTACCGATGCGCTTTTATTTTTGGTTGCCGTTTGTTATTATGGAATTATGATGAGGCTGCATCTTTCCATCAAATAAACAAATGAAGAAACCCATCCTGCTGCTGTTCTGTTCAATACTGTTCACTACCATTACTTACTATTTCTGCAATACTGCTTACAAAACATCGTTGCCCATCATCATCAGTGAAGAGGAAAAAAGAGAGGATCCGGAAAACGTATTGATGAAGGCATTGCATACCAAAGCCGCAATCGCAAAGCAATTTGTAAAACAGAAGCAGTATAACGAAGAGGTTTGTTTTTTGATCGATATGAAAATACGTTCAGGTGCTGAACGCTTTTTTGTGTACAATCTCAAAGCCGATTCAGTAATTACATCCGGCCTGGTTACACATGGCCGTTGTAATGAGCGTTGGCTTAGTGGCAGAAAATATGGCAACCAACCGGGCTGTGGCTGTACATCGTTGGGAAAATATAAAATAGGGCAGGCGTATAATGGCCGCTTTGGCCTTGCCTACAAACTGCATGGTCTCGATTCAACCAACGATAAGGCATTCGAACGGTTTGTTGTATTACATGCACATGATTGCGTACCACAAGAGAACGTTTGGTCGGAAATATGCCAGAGTGATGGTTGCCCTACTGTTGCTCCCGGTTTTCTGCAACAGTTAAAAACCATCATCAACAAATCGAAACAACCTGTTTTATTATGGATTTATGAATCGTGAAGCTTAAAAGGTTGTCAACTCTTTACACTGTCGAGGGATAAAGCTTGTCAACCCTTAATTTTGTACTCTATGTACAAACCAACCTTGTACCTTATTGCAACATTTTTCATTTTGCTTCTGCTCAACAGTTGTGCTTTTAACAAAACTCCCGAAGCT
>CAYMSG010000345.1:0-4491 GCA_964392955.1 uncultured Chitinophagaceae bacterium
GGCTACACCTGTTGTGCAGGATGATATCTGTAATCAACTTCAGTTTCGGAATCATCATATTTACAAAGGATCGTTTCTACGGCCCAATGTATCGTTCAGTGTGTTTCATGTAGAAAGCCGCATTAATAAAATATTACAGATCCTCAACAATGTACAAGGCACAGCCATTGTGTATTGCAAAAGCCGGAAAATGACACAAGAAACAGCACAGCTGTTACAACTGCATCATATTTCTGCTGATTATTATCATGCTGGTTTATCGAATGATGAACGTGGAAAACGACAGGAAGCGTGGCTGCAAAATCAAACCCGGGTAATTGTTTGCACCAATGCATTTGGAATGGGAATCGACAAACCGGATGTTCGTGTTGTAATACATCACGACATGCCCGATTGCCTTGAGAATTATTACCAGGAAGCAGGACGTGCAGGAAGGGACGGACAAAAATCCTATGCCGTTTTATTGTATGAAGAAAAAGACCTTACAGACTTGGCCAACGCATCGGCCATTCGCTTTCCATCCATTGCTGAAGTAAAAAAAGTATATCAATGCTTGGTCAACTATTTACAACTGCCCAGCGGAAGTGGAGAATTGATCTGGATGGATTTTGACTTGCAGGATTTTGTACGCACGTTTAAACTGAATATGCATACAGCTGTATATGCACTCAAAACATTGGAACAGGAAGGTTGGATCAATTTTGCCGAACAGATTTTTTTACCCGCCAAAGTTGTTTTTACAGCCAGCAAAGAACGCATTGAAGAATTTGAGCGGCAGTACCCACAACTCGAACCTTTTATCAAAGCTCTGCTCCGCAACTATGGCGGCATCTTTGATATGGAAACATTTATATCGGAAAAACAACTGGTGAGCATTGTAAAAACTGATCTGGACAATATTAAACAGGCATTGCAGCAATTGCATCAACATGGAATCATCAATTACAGTCCGCAAAAAGACAAGCCACAATTACAATTCTGCGAAAACCGTCCGGCTGTTGACGATCTGTATATTAATCCTCATAACATACTGCAACGAAAAGCACAATTTGAATTACGGGTGAAAGCCATGCTCAGTTATGCAACTGAAAAAAACAATTGCCGGAGTAAAACGATTGGTAATTATTTTGGTGATGATACCATTGTTGACTGTGGTGTGTGCGATGTATGCTTATGGAAAAAGGGAAATGAACTTTCTCCTGCTGAGTTTACACAGTTGCAGCAGCAGATTCTGAATGCTGCCAATGAAAAAGGTATTGTGGTGAAAGATTTCATCAGCCGCTTAGGCAGTAAACAAAAAGAACGGGTTTGGCAAGTAATTAATCATTTACTTGCTGAAGAAAAAGTGTTGTTAAGCGCAGATGGTTTACTCAGGAAAAAATAAAAAAACACGCTGTTGTTGCAGCGTGTTTTTTATCAATCAAAGAATCATTAACCTCCGGTGTAAATATCCCAGTTCAGATCGGCCTGTGGTATAGGGAACTGACGAAATACAGCTCCCTGATCAGCAGCTACAGGAATTTCATTCATCCGGTCGTAACGGCGGGTATCGATCCATCGGTGACCCCATGGCTCAGCCCAAAGTGAATAACGACGCTGATATAAAACTTCGTTGATCAATGCTGCCTGCGTTTGTGCGCCACCGTAACCTCCAATACCGGCAGCATTCCGAATAACATCAATTGCAGCAACAGCCAATGCCGGTTGATTTAATTGTGCATGTGCTTCAGCTTTGATCAGAATCAACTCTTCATTTTTAATGAACGGTATGGCAGTTGTGTTGGTTGGCCAACGACGGTCCTGGTGTGTGCCAAACAATGTGCCTGCATCAGTTGAAACACTGGCAGAAGTTGTACGTTGAAAAAACTTGGCAGCAACACGTGCATCATTGGGTGTTGCATCTGCCAACATCGAGGGATGAACAACAATGATTGTACTCACGTTTGCATCCAACACATAAAACAATGGATTAAACACATCAGGAGCTGCCCCGTATGAATGAGCAGGACCAGCTGTTAAACCACCCGATAAATTCATGAACGAAGCATTTAAAGCGTCTAATGCACCTTGCCAATCTTTACGGTAAATAGCCAAACGGGCAGCAATTGCACGGTTCACCTTTTTTAAACCATCAATAGTAGTAAACCCGGTCCAGCCAGCCGGGAGTGTAAATGGAAATGCAGTTCCTGCAGCATTGAGGTCAGCATATCCTTCATCGAGCACTCCCTTGATATACGTTAATGCATCCTGGTAAGGAACAAAATCACCCGGGTTCAGAGGATCTTCAATGTCAACCCGAATCCCATTTTCATACAAAAAATTTGCAGGGATCATGAATTGATAACCCATGATAGTTTTTGCAAACCCCGTAACAGCTTTCTTTTCCTGATCATTCAATACCGTTGTATTGTTCGCTGCATTACGAAGAACGATCGCCTGGCGGATCGCCTGGTAAGGCGAAGCATATACTGCACCACCGGTTGCACCAAAGCCAAAGTAATTGGCATCGGGTCTGCGGCCGCTTTGTCCCAACCAATCTGTTTGAAAGCGTGGATCGGATGCATTGAAGTACCATATCTCTCGTCCAAATGTACCAAAGGCAGCAGTAGCTGTAAACACATAATCACGATGACGAGATTCCAATCCTGTAATTAAGAATTGTATTTGTGCACGGGAAGCATTGTTGGAAACACTTCCTACAGATGGGTTGTTGGGGTCAACAACTTCCTCCAGTTTCAGCGGATTACACCCAGCCATTGAAAGAAGTACCAAACCTCCTATGAATGATTTAATGAATTTATATTTCATAAACTTCGTTTTTTTAAATTAGAAATCAAGATTGATGTGGAAGAAAAGACGGCGAGTTGTTGGATATGGAGCCACATCAACGTTGCCAGCAATTGACTGCGCACCAAAAGTGGATGTCTCGGGGTCATATCCTTCATATTTCGTAAACAGAAGAACATTGTTTCCCGATACTCCAATTCGCATGCGGTCAACAAAACCGTTGAACCATTTATTAACACTGGTTTGTGGTAAATTATAATACAAACCAATTTCACGCATCTTTAAGAATGATGCATCCTGCACCCAGCGACCTGCATTATTAAATGGTGCAGGTGGACGCTGACGGCCATTAGGAACGCCATCTTTATCATCATCATCAAACCAACCATCTGTTGTTCCGCCAGAATCAGTAAGAAAACTGGTGAGGTTAATATTATCACCACCATTACGCCATTCCCACATCATGCTGAAATCAAAATTTTTGAAGAAGGTAACTGTGTTATACCACGACATCGTGAACTTGGGTTGATTATTTCCCCAAACAGTGAATACACCAGGCGTGATTGCCGGAGAACCAACAATTGTTAACGGACTAACACCTTCCTGAATTAAGAATGTTCCCAAGCCAGTACCAAATGCGCCGGTTAAGTAAGATGGGATACCGAGCTTTTTTACGATCACATCATTCTTCCACCACATTACACGTGAAAACCAGCGAATATTTGATTTCTGTATAACAGTTCCTGCCAATGCAAGTTCAATACCTTTATTCTCTAACTCTGCTTCATTACTTGGTGTAGTATTTACGCCTACTGCCGGAGAGAGGTTCAGGTTTTGAATATTGTTTGCAGTTGTTTTTATGTAATAGGTCGCTTCTAATGAAATTCTGTTTTTAAACAAACCCGCATCAATACCAAATTCAATTTCCCTTGCCGTTTCAGGACGAATTCCGGTGTTGCCGATTTGTGTTGAAACTACCGAACCAAGCAAGCCACCAATATTGGTTCCATTCAACGGTGTAAAAATACTTCCGAATGCTACCGGGCCTGCTGTTTCACCGTAAGCAATACGTGGCTTTAACTGATTGATAAATCCAACATTCCAGAAATCAAAATTGGTAAGATTTACTGCTAATGATGCCTTTGGAAATGCATACAGTTTATTGATGTCGCCATTCAAAGTTGATTTATCAAAACGCACACCGGCAGTTGCAATAATCTTATCATCCCAGTTTACTTCTTCCTGTGCAAATATGCCGGCTTCCTGTACACGGCTATCAAACTGCTGATCGATTTGTTGTACTGTTGCTTGTTGTACGTTTGTTTGCCGGGGAGCTAAACCTCGGCCACGAATAAAAAATGCGTTATAGTCAAACTCAATGAGTACAACACAAGCTTTTGTAGTAAACACGAATTTATTAACGTTGATATTATGTACCAATGCGGCCTGCAGGTTTTTATTGAAACTTGTTTGCCGTCCATGCAATACATCGCCCGGATTTGCCTGTGCCCGTTGAAATTGCAGATCCTCAGGTAAATGTATCAATGTTTGATTCTGCACAAAGTCAATACCTCCTGTAACTTGCAGCTTCAGGCTCTGGTTTGTCCGATCCAGAATTTGCCAATTAAGCGTACCGGATTGAATGAAACGATTAACGACAGAGTTGTTGGTTGCCTTATCAGTTACAGCTAAAGGATTTTCTCT
>CAYMSG010000346.1:0-4491 GCA_964392955.1 uncultured Chitinophagaceae bacterium
GAAGTCAATCCCGTTACTAATAAATTATGATCGGGTAGCAATTTGATATCGATACCTTCATCATCTAATGTGCCATTAAAATTTTTAGACCAAACAAAGCTACCTGTTTCGCTAATTTTTAAAACCCATATATCACTATTTTGATCTCCTATTGCAATTATTGTTCCATCATCATTTTGAACCACATCCTTAAAACGATCATACCCATCCGTCCCAAAATTTTTTTGCCAAAGTAAATTACCAATACTATCAATTTCAACTAACCATCCATCCTCAACTCCAAAATTATTATTCAAATCGCCATCGTTCGATTCTGCATAACCTACCAGGATAAAACCATAACCTCTAGACTGAATCACAGATTTACCAACTTCATACTTCGACCCTCCAAAACACTTATTCCAGAGCATATTACCATCTTCATCAATTCTTATTACCCAAAAATCCCCGGTGGCAGAATGGTTTCCTACAACATCTCCATCTATCGAACCGGAATTTCCTAAGATGATATACCCATTTGTTTTTGTTTTACAAATGCTATAAGCTTGATCTGAATACGAGCCTCCATATTTCTTCATCCACTTCTGAATTCCATTTTGATCAAATTTTACAATCAAAACCTGATTGTATGGGTATGGATCACTAACTCCTCCAATTGCAATAAAACCTCCGTCATTTGTTTCAATAACTGAGGAAAAGAATCCGCCGAAGTTTATACTGTCAGTATATTTTTTCCAAATAACATCTCCTTTTTTGTCAGCCTTCATAATAAAAGGCTTCCCATGCATTGCATAATTATTCGTAGCAAATGATAAAATGGTATAGTTCACATATGCATCTGAATGATCACTACCTACCATAATTATTTCACCGTTGGAAGTTGGCTTTACATCATCTATACCGTTTGTTGGGTTTGGGCCTATAGAAGTGGACGACAAAACTTTACTCCATTTAATATTGGGTATTTGAGTTTTTGCTTCTACAAAAAAGAACAATAAAAAGATCGGCGTTAAAATGAATTTCATTGTTAAAGTTGTTACAGAAAGTTATGAAATCCAGTTGATACCATATAATCTTGTTTATTTTAATTATCCTTTAAATCTATAGATCTAGAAAAGTCATGCAAACATTCTTCGTATTTTCTATAGAAAAATTGATGCGTCAGTCTCATGCCTAGCGGATCAATAACAATAAAATACAAGACATAAAAAAAATCCCCCGATCACTCGGGGGATTTCTATTTCAATCAACTCAATTTAATTAAGCATTCACTTTTCCCTTCACCTTTGCAATTACCTCTTCGGCAACGTTGTTTGGTGCTGGTGCATAGTGACTGAACTCCATGGTTGAAGTTGCACGACCAGAAGATAATGAACGCAACTGTGTTACATAACCAAACATTTCACTTAATGGAACTTTGGCTCTGATCACCTGTGCATTCCCTTTTGTATCCATACCTTCCAGCATACCACGGCGGCGGTTTAAGTCGCCCGTAACATCACCCATGTATTGATCAGGTGTTACCACTTCTACTTTCATGATTGGCTCAAGCAGTGTAGGAGCAGCTTTGCGGCCAGCTTCACGGAAACCGCTCTTTGCACACAATTCAAAGCTCATGGCATCAGAATCCACATCGTGGTAGCTGCCATCAAATACACGCACTTTCATATCAACCATCGGGTAGTTGGCCAATACACCATTGCTCATCGCAGTTTCAAAACCTTTGGTAATGGCAGGTACAAATTCTTTTGGAATAGAACCACCAAACAAATCGTTTACAAACTGGTATGCCTTACCTGGGTTTTCTTTCAACCATTCTTCATCAGCAGGTCCGATTTCGAATACGATATCAGCGAACTTACCACGACCACCCGATTGCTTCTTCAATACTTCACGGTGTTCAACCGTTTTCTTGAACGCTTCTTTGTAAGCCACCATTGGAGCACCCTGGTTTACTTCCACTTTAAACTCACGACGCATACGGTCAACGATAATCTCTAAGTGAAGTTCACCCATACCACTCAATACAGTCTGACCTGTTTCTTCGTCAGTCTTTACACGGAGTGTAGGATCTTCTTCCACCAGTTTAGAAATTGCAAGACCCATTTTATCTACGTCGGCCTGTGCTTTTGGTTCAACAGCCAGAGAGATTACAGGTTCAGGAATGAACATGTTCTCCAATGTGATCGGATGATTTTCATCGCACAACGTATCACCGGTTTTGATCTCTTTAAAACCTACCGCTGCACCAATATCACCTGCTTCAATAAAATCAACAGGATTTTGTTTGTTGGCAAACATTTTCATGATACGGCTGATACGCTCTTTCTTACCGCTACGTACGTTCAGTACATACGAACCGGCATCAAGATGACCAGAATAACAACGGAAGAACGCCAAACGACCTACGAACGGATCGGTCATGATCTTGAACGCCAATGCTGCAAATGGTTCTTTTGCATCAGGCTTACGGCTCAATTCTTCGCCGGTATCAGGATCAGTTCCTTTGATCGCTTCCACATCTACAGGTGAAGGCAGGTAACGGCAAACCGCATCGAGTGCAGTTTGTACACCTTTATTCTTAAATGAAGAACCGCACATCATCGGCACAATTGAAAGATCAATGGTAGCCTTGCGTACAGCTTCGTGAATTTCTTCTTCTGTAATGCTGTCTGGGTTATCGAAGAATTTCTCCATCAGGTTATCATCGTACTCAGCAACAGCTTCTACCAGTTGTGCTCTCCACTCTTTTGCTTCTTCCAGCATATCAGCAGGGATGTCGATCTCATCGAACGTCATTCCTTCTGTTTCCATGTGCCAGATGATCCCTTTCATTTTAATCAGATCCACCACACCTTTAAAATCATCTTCTGCACCAATTGGCAACTGGAGCGGAACGGCTTTCGAACCCAACATTTCACGCACCTGCTTTACTACGTTTAAGAAGTCAGCACCGCTACGATCCATTTTGTTTACGAAACCGATACGTGGTACGTTGTAACGGTTTGCCTGGCGCCATACAGTTTCCGATTGTGGTTCTACACCATCCACCGCACTGAACAAAGCGATCAAACCATCCAATACACGCATTGAACGTTCTACCTCTACGGTAAAGTCCACGTGACCGGGAGTATCGATAATGTTGAACGAATATTTCTTTGTTTCGGGAGTTTGCTTACCCAATACTGTTGGGAAGTTCCACTGGCAGCTTACTGCCGCAGAAGTAATCGTAATACCTCTTTCTTTTTCCTGCTCCATCCAGTCGGTTGTAGCTGCACCATCGTGCACCTCACCAATACGGTGAATCATACCGGTATAGCGGAGGATACGCTCAGTAGTTGTGGTTTTACCGGCATCAATGTGCGCCGCAATACCAAAGTTTCTCTGAAATTTTAAGTCTGCCATGACTGTTTTTGTTTGAATGTTTATCGTTTAAAAAATCTTGATTTGTTTTTTGAGATCGCCTTTCGTAATTCTGTTCAACCACATCGGCGTCGCACTCTTGTACTCTATAAATTCTATTGAACTGTTATCTCCAATTCTGGAGACAGTATGCCCGGAGATATGATCCTGTTTCAGGAATGGGCTGATATGTGCTATTTAGACTCTCATATTATGCCAATCAATTTCGAACCCCATATCCGCTATTCAATTGCACCCTTTGGTTGGAAACTTTGGCGGCCGCAAAAGTAAGGATAATTCTTTTGCAGCAAGCATCTTTGGCAAAATTGTGTGTAATAAAAAAGTCCTGCATTGCTGCAGGACCTTCGAAAATATCATTTGAAAATTAAGCTCTGAAGTGAGCGAAAGCCTTGTTGGCTTCAGCCATACGGTGTGTATCTTCTTTCTTTTTGAAAGCACCACCTTCACCTTTGCTTGCACTTACAATTTCGTTGGCTAATTTATCGGCCATGCTGCGACCGTTACGCTCACGGCTGTAACGAACCAACCATTTGATACTGAGAGAAATCTTTCTGTCGGCACGTACCTCAGAAGGGATCTGGAATGTAGCACCACCAATACGACGGCTGCGTACTTCTACAGCAGGCGTTACATTGGCAACAGCTTTTTTCCATACTTCGTATCCATCTTCACCTGTTGTTTTGGCAACTTTATCAAGCGCATCATAGAAGATCGTGAAAGCAGTGCTCTTCTTACCTTCCCACATCAAGTTGTTTACAAAACGAGTCACCAGTGTGTCGTTAAACTTTGGATCTGGTGCAAGTGCTATCTTTTTCGGTTTCGTCTTCCTCATTGTATATAAGAATTACTTATTTCAGTTTATTTTTTTGCCTTTTCTTTCTTAGTTCCGTATTTCGAACGGCTTTGCTTACGGTCTTTTACACCGGCAGTATCCAACGAACCACGAACAATATGGTAACGTACACCTGGAAGATCCTTAACACGGCCACCACGCACCAGAACGATTGAGTGTTCCTGCAGGTTGTGTCCTTCACCGGGGATATAGGCAATTACCTCTATCTTATTGGT
>CAYMSG010000347.1:0-4477 GCA_964392955.1 uncultured Chitinophagaceae bacterium
CCTTTCGTATCGATCACACTGATATTTGTCTTTTTTGCATCAATCACTACGTTATTTGGGCAGGACGGGAATCCTGTGCAAACAATAAGCAGGGAAGGATTTGGTAGCAAACTTGTTGATACCATCTACTATGAAGGTGAAGACGGAGGTAAAAAAAATCATAAAATCGTTAGGCACGGTTTTGTAACGGAATTCTATATCTCAGGCAATGTAAAGGCGAATGGTAGAGTGGTAAAGAAGAACTGTGTGGATATCTACGACTCGACTGCTTCGAAGGTGCTGTATAAACGCTGCAATTTTTCTTTAGAAGGGGAGTGGATCGTTTATTATGATACAGCAATTCAGATTAAGGCTGCCATCGTATTGTTCAAAAAGAATAAAGAAATAAGCAAAAAACTTTTCGCCAAAAATGGATGTGTCTATGAAAAGGAACATATTGATGGCAACTTAGTTGTAGTCGAGAAATTTGATCAAAATTGTGTACTATTCAATAAAGTTGTGCTGTTCCCGTTCCAAGGAGAAGAATTCATTTTAAGTAGTTGGGTCTATGATATGGGTAAAGTGATTCAAAAAAGTAGTGTTTCATCATTGACAATGTTTGTGGCCAAGTACTACGACAAGATCACTTATATTTTATTATTTTTAGGTGCAACGAAGTTCATTTTGTGTTTTTTTTATTTCCAAACCTTTTATAAGGACCATTTGAATCTGACGGGGTTGGCAAGGAGGTATATAGTCAGTTTTAAAGGCACATTCACGGTGTATATCAAGATTGATATAAACGATGAATACTTTTTTATGGCACGAATACATAACGTGGTATCTATACTATTTTTCATTGTTGCGATATTTTTCTTTTATCATTTGAATGTTTTATAGGCTCCAAGCTATCCGTAATGTTAGATGCAAATCATACTGATAAAAGTTTGCTCATTATTGATAAATAGTTGAGCGCTAAGCTGAGTTTGCAACTCAGGATAGCGCTCATAGGGACGAAAGCATTTATTTTGTGCTGCAAAACCATTGGAATAAACGCTTTACTTTCGACCATTAAATACAATACAAAATGCCATTAGCCGTCCGCTATAAAAAAACAGAACTTCCGTTTCAATATCCGTTCACGATTTCCAAAGGAACCAAAACACATCAACCGGCATTGCTCGTAGAGTTGGAACATCGTGGTGCAAGAGGTTATGGCGAAGCACCGGCCATTGCGTATTACAATATTCCGGTTGAAAAAATGATCGAAGACCTTGAACGGAAAAAGATATTTGTGGAGAAATTTGCGTTCACCGATCCGGAACGATACTGGCATTACCTGCATCATTTGTTTCCGCAGAATCAGTTTTTGGTTTGTGCATTGGATATTGCCACATGGGATATGTATGGCAAGCTACGCAACAAACCTTTGTATCAACTCTGGAATCTGGGTTACAGCAAAGCGCCCTTGTGCGACTATACCATCGGGATTGATACGGTTGAAAAAATGGTAGAAAAGATGCAACAAAAGCCATGGCCCATTTATAAAATAAAAGTAGGCGTGCCCGGCGACGTGGAACTGGTAGCAGCCTTACGAAAACATACCAATGCTGTGTTTCGGGTAGATGCCAACGCAGGTTGGACACTGGAAGAAGCCCTGAAGAAAATTCCGCAGTTGAAAGAACTGGGTGTTGAATTTGTAGAGCAGCCGTTGGCAAAAGATAATTGGGAAGGCATGAAGGTATTGTACAACGAATCATCGCTGCCGTTGATCGCCGACGAAGCCTGTGTGTACGAAGCGGATGTTGAAAAATGCTTTCATCATTTTCATGGCATCAATATCAAGTTGACCAAGTGCAGCGGTATTACACCTGCAAGACGCATGATCGATAAAGCAAGGGAATTGAATATGAAGATCATGATCGGTTGCATGAACGAATCAACCATTGGTTCTGCAGCCATCGCTCACCTGGCACCGTTAGTGGATTATATTGATATGGATGGTCCGTTGTTACTGGCTCAAGATGTAGCCACCGGGTTGACGTATGACTATGGAAAAGTAGGAGTGAGTGATAGACCCGGCCTGGGTATTCAACTGTTGGAAGAATTTTGATTTTCACAGGTTGATCAATAAATGAAAAAGGAGCTATTCAGCTCCTTTTTCATTTATGCAGTTTCAATGTATTTACGCATCCCAAACCAATGCACTGGCACCAAGTATGGCGGCATCGGCTTCTTTGAGATCGCTGTATAAAATTTTCACTTTGTTTTTGAAGATCTGGATCAAATTCGCCTCCATTGCCTGCACTGTTGGCTTCAGGATCAGGTCGCCGGCTTTGGTTAATCCACCAAACAACACAATGGCTTGTGGCGAAGAGAACATTACAAAGTTGGCCAATGCTTCACCTAAAATTTGTCCGGTAAATTCAAAAATCTGGTTGGCAATAGCATCACCCTGTTCCGCACATTTGAAAACAGTTTCGCTGGTGAGGTCATCAATGGCGTAATTGCGCAACAGACTGGGGCTTTTTGGATTGTCGTTCAGCATTTCAATCGCTGTCTCCCTTACGCCGGTAGCAGATGCATAGGATTCTAATGATCCACGTATACCTGTTCCTTTGTGCAGGCGTCCACCGGGACGAATAACGGTATGTCCTAATTCGCCGGCAAAACCATCATGGCCCAATACAATTTTTCCATCGATCACAATACCACTGCCTACACCTGTGCCCAATGTAATGGTGATGAAATGTTTCATGCCCTTTGCAACACCATACATCATTTCACCAACAGCGGCTGCATTGGCATCGTTGGTGAGCTTTGTAGGAAGACCAAATTTTTTCTCAATCAGATCGGCAACCGGAATAATGCCTTTCCATTTCAGGTTGGGCGCATATTCAATTGTACCGGAATAATAATTTCCATTGGGAGCACCCACGCCAATTCCTTTGAAATGATCGTTGCCGCCATGCGTTGCAATCATCAACCGCAGCTTGCCATGCAATGCTTCAATAAAGTCTTCTGCGTTTTCATGTTCATCAGTCCGCATGCGATCCTGTTCGAGGATAATTCCATGCCGGTCAACAATACCAAACTTGGTATTTGTGCCACCGATATCAATCCCTACTGATAATTCCTTATTCATTGTACCTCTGTTTTCAGTCTTAAAAAATAATTGTATTTGTGATTAATGACCTCCGCCACCGATCTGGTTGTCGAAGTCGAGACCTTGTGCTTTCAAAACTGATTTCAGTTTCAATGCGATCCATGCGAGTAAACCAAAACACAACGCTGCAATTAAATACGAATAGTGAATACCAATAGCTGGCATATCACCTAACGATCCCTGGAACGGAGGAATAATCGCTCCACCCAAAATCATCATAATGAGTAATGCAGAACCCTGGCTGGTGTACTTTCCTAAACCACCAACACCAAGGGAGAAAATACATGGCCACATAACCGAGCAGAATAAACCACCGGCCATGAATGCATACACTGAAAGTAATCCGTTTGTGAATACGCCGATCAACATGGCAATCATTGCTAATACAGAAACGGTTACCAGTGTTTTCACTGGTTTTTCCTGTCCGTAGAAGAATGCACCAATCGCAATCATTACACAAACTGCATATAACAACAGGTCAGAAATATCGTTTCCGTAGAGATAGTTCACAAAGAGGATCATGGCAAAAGCAATAAACGGCACCACAATCATAGCCAGTACTTTGCTGTTGCCTTTTAAATTGAATATACTTACTGCACCTGTCCACCGGCCAATCATCAAACTGCCCCAGTATAACGTAACATATTTTGAAATTTCACTTTCATCCAATCCTGTTTCATTAAAATAACCGGGCACTTTTAAGAGGGCACCAAAATTATTATCGATGGTTACTTCCACACCCACGTACACAAAAATGGCGATCATACCAAAGATGAGCTGCGGATATTTCATTGCACCCCAGCCATCATTATTACTGATTGCTTTTTTGTTTGAAATAAGTAATACCAGGATCACTGCAAGAATAATAGCAATGAGCAAAGGCAGTTTTGGAATTTCGGTAAGCATGCCCACTACAATTGTGGCAACAATCAATCCCGTCATCACAAGTAAAGAAGCAGATGCTTTGTTTTCTTTTTCCACTTTTGACTCGCTGGTGCCGGCCGGAAGTTTTGAAAACGTAAAGAAGATGGCAACCGCTGCAAATACACCTGCTACGATCATGTACAAGGTGTTGATGTTGGTAACGGTTACTTCTGCTACTTCGCCACCCACTGATCCAAACAGGAAGAAGCTCACAATGATTGGACCTAAGGTTGTACCGAATGAGTTGATACTGCCACCCATATTCAACCGGTGTGATCCGGTTGAAGGATCGCCCAAAGAGAGGGCAAACGGTTGTGCGGAGGTTTGCTGTAAAGAAAAACCTAACGCCACTATGAAAAATGAAACAAGAATAGCAGGGAAGGAGTTGGCATTGGCTGATGGAATGAT
>CAYMSG010000348.1:0-4474 GCA_964392955.1 uncultured Chitinophagaceae bacterium
ACTAGGAACCAGTCACCTGCAAATTGTTTATTATACAATATTGATCGCAGGCGCTCTTACCGTTGGCTTTTTTATTGACAGCTTCCGGAAGAAAGAACTGGCCGCAGCCGCAAAAGCTACTGTACTGGCAGCGATCATCGGCGTAATAACTCTCTGCACCAATTCCATTGGCACGCTTACAACCTGGGAGTATGCCAAAGAAAGTATGCGGGGCGGTGTAAGTGAATTGAAAGAAACAACTGATAAGAACACAACAAGCGGCGGTCTCGATAAAGATTATGCATTTAAATACAGTGTTGGTATTGCCGAAACATTTACCCTGTTTGTTCCGGGTATTTATGGAGGAAGTAACGGCGGCAACGAATACAAAACATCAAAGTTTGCTGATGAAATGCAGAGCGTTGGCTACCCTGAAGACCAGGCATTGCAGTATGCCAATGGAATTTCGTACTGGGGGCAGCAACAACCCACCTCAGGTCCTGTTTATTTTGGAGCTGTAGTAATGTTGTTGTTTCTGTTTGCCATGTTCTTTGAAAGCGGCTGGTTAAAATGGAGTTTGTTTGCCGCAGGTTTCTTCGGAATTATATTAGCATGGGGTAAAAATCTCGAAGCAGTAAATTATTTTCTCTTCGACTATCTCCCATTGTATAAAAAATTCCGTGCACCGTCAATGGGTTTGGTGATGCCGCAGCTTTGCTTCGTTATTGTTGCAGTTGTTGCAGTCAATAATTTATTGTTCGGCAATAACAGTACAGAAAAAATCAAAAAAGCATTCAAACAAACGGCGATCGCTGCCGCTGCGGTAATAGCTATTCTTGGCTTTTTGTATGTTTCATTCGACTACGTATCGCCAAGTGATGTTCGATTGAAAGAAAATATGGCCGGGGCCATGTTGCAACAAGCCACACAGCAAGGTCAGCAAATCACTGCTGATGTACAGCAACGTGCCGAACAGTTTGCAAAAGGATTTACATCTGCCATTCAGCAAGATCGTAAAGGATTGTTTGCCGGCGACCTGATCCGTTCCTTACTGTTTATTGTATTAGCGCTGGTTGTTTTATGGCTGGCTGGCAATAAAAAACTGAAACCGTTACCGGTAATGCTCAGCCTGCTGGCGTTAAGTGCAATCGATCTGTTAGTAGTTGGCAAACGCTATTTAAACGACAGCAACTTTGTTGATCCCTCCGAATTTGAAAGTGCATTTGCCATGACTGATGCCAACCGCATGATCAAACAGGATACAGGTTATTACCGTGTATTGAATACAACGGTTGATTTTACCAATGAATCGATCACGGCTTATCATCACAATTCTATTGGCGGATATCACCCTGCGAAACTGCAGATCTACCAGGACCTTATTGAAAACCAGATTGCCAAAAACAATATGCAGGTGTTGAACATGCTCAACACAAAATATTTTATTGTACAGAACCCACAAACGGGTCAGCCAATTGCACAGATGAATCCCGCCGCATTTGGACCAGCCTGGTTTGTAAAAGGCATCAAGTATGTGGCGAATGGAAAAGAAGAAATGAAAGCACTTGACAGCACCAATCTGCGTGATACAGCTGTAGTGCAAACAAAATTCAAATCATTCATCGCCGAACCTGTTGCAGATTCCACTGCAAGCATCCGCTTAATTGAAAACAGAAACGATATCATTCATTACGAATCAAGTGCTGCCAGCAACCAGTTTGCCGTGTTCAGCGAAATATATTACACAGCTGGCTGGAGTGCGTTCATCGATGGCAAGAAAGCAGAGATCGTTAAAACAAACTATGCATTGCGTGGATTAGCTGTTCCTGCCGGCAAACATAAAATTGAATTCCGTTTCGAACCGAAGTCATATGAGCTGGGAGACACATTGAATCTTATTTCGTCTATCCTTGTTTACCTGATCGTACTTGGTGGTTTATTTATGACATGGAAAACAAGCAAGCAGTCGTAAGATGCAGAAGGTATTGAATATTGTTCCCTACCAGTACCTTCCTTATTTTTCCGGCGGGCAGAAACTCATTGCACATTTCAATCATTACCTGGGTGAGCAATGCGAACTGCATGTTGCGGGCACAACAGATAATGATGTGTTACTTGCAAGTACTTATACACTCCACCCGCTTTTAAAGAAAAGCCGGTTACGCTATGCAGATATCGGTTCCTTTTTTCGTATACGGAAACTTCTGCAACAAGAAGCTATCAATACCGTGATTGTTGAACACCCCTATTTTGGCTGGCTTGGCTGGCTCTTAAAAAAAATATGTAAGTGTAAGCTCATTATTCACACACATAATATCGAGTATGAACGCTTCCGTACATTGGGCAAAAGCTGGTGGTGGTTGCTGAAGCTCTATGAAAGTTTTGTACTGCAACAGGCAGACCTGGTTTTTTGCATAACCGAAGATGACCGGCAATGGATGATCAACAAGATGAACCTGCAACCGAAGAAATGCGTAGTTGTTCCTTATGGTATTACACAACAACAAATGCCATCTGATAAAGCCGAGTGCAAACAGGAAATCTGCAAACGGCATAAACTCGATCCGTCCATTCCGTTGTTGCTGTTTAACGGTCTGCTGGATTATAAACCCAACCTTGATGCGTTAAAGGTGATACTTGAAAAGATCAATCCAATTCTGCGGGAAAAAAATTTCCGGTACAACATTCTGATTACAGGCAAACGATTACCTGCCGAACTCAATGAACTGAAAGCATGGAACAATCAACATATACACTATGCCGGTTTTGTAGATGATATTGATTTGTATTTTAAAGGGGCCGATGTTTTTTTAAACCCCGTACAAAGCGGTGGCGGTGTAAAAACAAAAGTGATTGAGGCCATTGCCTGCGGCACAACAGTTGTATCAACTACAACCGGTGCAATCGGCATTGAACAACCTGTTGCCGACAAAAAACTTGTTCTGGCAAATGATAACGACTGGGATGGATTTGTTGACGCTGTACTATCTTCTGCACAGCAACATTCAGCTACTCCAAAGGAATACTACCAATTCTACCACTGGCATTCAATAGCTGAAAAATCTCTACAGGCGATGGTGTAAACCCAGCCTTGTGAAAAAACATGATTCGTTCGACAGGAATATGGGATGTCGTTGATTACACGGGATAAACCATCCCATCCTTCAATGCCTGCACTAATTTTTTACGTTGATCTTTATTAAACCTGAGCCAGTAAAATATTCTTGTAAAAAATGTATATCCAATGGCGAAATGCTTCAGGAATCCGGAAAAATTTTTCCGGATAAAATAAAGTTTGTTCCGGTTGGAGTAATAAATATAAAACGATGAATCGCCACCGGAAGAATGAGACACTTTGTGAATAATGGTTACCGAGGGATCATAATACAGTTGATAACCGGACGCACATGCACGAAAAACAAAATCGGTATCATCGTAATAAGCAAAATACTTTTCGTCCATCATTCCCACTTTGCCAAACACCGCAGCATCCACGAGCATGTAACAGGTAGGTGCATATGTAATATACTTCGGTATATTGTATTGCTCATCGTCTGCTTTGTTGTATCCATTGTGTGTACCCAATGCCCGCCATTTCACCATTTCACCACCGGCCATCCAGATCGTACGGTCAGGATAATAAATTTTGGGGACCACGATCTTCTCACCACGTTCCATCAATTTCAACTGTGATGCGAACGCAGTATCCTGTTCAATTTCAATATCATTATTCAGGATGAGAATATGTGTGCATCCATCGTTCAATGCAGCTTCAATACCAATGTTGTTTCCTTTCGCAACACCTACATTGTCAGTATTTTTTATGTGTATGCAGTTTGTTACGGGATAAGTTGCCAAACATTCTGCAATTACCTGATTGGACTGCTCGTTTACAGAATTATCAACGAGGTAAAGAATATAATCTTTGTGCGTTTGTTTGGAAACGCTTTGAAAAAAGCCCGCCAGCACTTCATCACTTTTAAACAGTACCGTAACCAATCCAATTGTTGCCATAACTTAGTTCATATTGTTTGTAAATATTCTATATGGCTCACTTACTTCATTAGTCCTTTTGCTTTCATTTCCCGGATCGACTCTTCATATTTACTGTTTTGTACTTCCTGGCTGTTAACCCAATCTGTAAACCGTTTGATGCCTGTTTTAAAATCAACCTGTGGCGTAAACCCGAGTAAACGGTTGATCTTGCTGATGTCTGCATAATTATGCCGTATATCACCCAGCCGGTAATTACCACTCACCTGCAACGGCACTTGTATCTGATAGTTTTCAACAAGCGTTTCAGCTACTTCCTGTACTGTTGTAGCAACACCGGTTCCTACATTAAACACCTGTCCATTTGCTTCTTCTTTTTCAATACCAAGAAAGGTGGCCTGCACCACATCATCAATAAATACAAAGTCACGGCTTTCTTTTCCATCTTCAAAAATATTGATGGGTTTCTTGTTTTTGATGAGTGTAGAAAAAATAGAAAGTA
>CAYMSG010000349.1:0-4442 GCA_964392955.1 uncultured Chitinophagaceae bacterium
GTTTCCTCTTGCAAAAAGGGAGGAAATCGAAAAAATACCCTGTAAGATTACCGTTTACTTTTCAGCATATACTTATTCAACCGCATCAAAAAACAAAAACGCTCCGGAGAACCGGAGCGTTTGTTATAGGAACCTCTGTTGAGATTAGTTGCTGAATGAGCGCATTAACTGCAACCCATACTGTTACCGCAGTTCAAACATTTGTAACAGGTACCGCTTCTGATGGTGATGTGCCCACACGTGTTACAGGCCGGCGCATCGCTCTGCATGCTTTTCGCTGCTGCATTCACAGCATCCAGGCTGTTGTCCATCTTCACAGTATTGATCACACGCTGTGCTTTTTGTGTTTGCACAGGTGTGCTTACCACTCCCACTACACGTACATCACTTAACTCCGGAGTTTTTTTTTCGTACTCCAGCCCGGTGGGGATATCATCCCAATCATCAGTACCGGTATTATCTACTTCCGGTTTGTCTAATACATGAACCAGATCAGTGCGTCCTAAGTATTCGTAGGCGAGGCAACGGAACACAAAGTCAACAATTGATGTAGTTGATTTGATATTCGGATGATCCACCATACCACTTGGCTCAAACTTGGTGAACACAAATTTCTCTACAAACTCTTCTAACGGAACACCATATTGCAAGCCGACCGAAATTGAGATAGCAAAGCTGTTCATTAAACTGCGCAGTGTACTACCCTCTTTCGCCAGGTCTACAAAAATTTCTCCTAATGTACCATCACCATATTCACCGGTGCGGAGGAAAATCGCCTGTCCGTTGATCTTTGCTTTTTGTGTAAAGCCTCTGCGTTTGGCAGGTAATTTTCTGCGTTCAACTATACGTGCAAGATCACGCTTCAATTTTGTATCGGGTGATGATTGTACACGCTTGTTCAACTCTTCCAGCAATTCTTCCACTGTCAGTTTCGCCATATCTACCATTGGACTTTCGGTAGAGGTTTCTTCAGCAGCTTCTGCTGCTGCAGCATCAGTATTCCCTTTCTTACGCTTATCACCTTTGGTGCTTAACGGCTGACTCAGTTTTGAGCCATCACGATACAAGGCACATGCTTTCAATCCCAACTTCCAGCTTTCGTAATATGCTTCTGCAATTTCGTCAACAGATGCTTCGTTTGGCAGGTTGATGGTTTTTGAAATAGCTCCACTCAGGAATGGCTGTGCAGCACCCATCATACGGATATGACCGCTGTGGTGAATATAACGTTCGCCTTTTTTACCACACTTGTTTGCACAATCAAATACAGGATAGTGTTCCAGCTTTAAGTAAGGAGCACCTTCCACCGTCATTGTACCACAGATATAATCGTTGGCTTCCGCAATTTGCTCGTCTGTAAACCCTAATGCTTCCAGTAAACTCCATTCAAAATCGTTGTACTGCTCAGGTGTAAATCCAAGACGCTGCAAACACTCTTCGCCCAACGCATATTTGTTGAACACAAAACCAATTTCAAATGCGCTGGCCAATGTGCCTTCAATTTTCTTGATCTCTTCAGCAATAAATCCACGATCGCTCAATGATTGCGGATTGATATGCGGCGCACCGTTCAACGAAGCAGAACCAACTGCATATTTTACAATGGCTTCGCTTTCTTTTTCACTGTATCCTAATTTTTTAAGTGCTGCCGGTACCGATTGGTTGATGATCTTGAAATAACCACCACCACTCAGTTTCTTAAACTTCACCAATGCAAAATCTGGTTCAACACCGGTTGTATCGCAATCCATTACCAAACCAATTGTTCCGGTTGGAGCAATTACAGTTGTTTGTGCGTTGCGATAACCATATTTTTCTCCCATTTCTACTGCATCGTCCCAGCTTTTGCAGGCGCTTGTCAATAAATAATCGGGGCAATATTGTGCTTTGATACCTTGTGGTTTAATGCTCAATCCAACATATGCATCTTCTGCATCGTATGCAGCCGCACGGTGGTTACGCATTACACGCAGCATATCTTCTGCATTTTCTTCATACCGAGGAAATGCTCCCAGGAACGAAGCCATTTCTGCAGAAGTTTTATAAGAGATACCCGTCATGATAGCGGTTAATGCACCGGCAATACCACGTGCTTCTTCACTATCGTACGGAATACCCATTACCATTAACATGGAACCAAGGTTGGCATACCCCAAACCTAATGTTCTGTAATCGTAAGAAAGTTGTGCTACTTCTTTTGACGGAAACTGTGCCATTAACACAGAGATTTCCAATACGGCAGTCCACAAACGACATACATACTCAAAACCCTGTACATCGAATGTTTGTGTTTCTTCATCGAACAAACGACGAAGGTTTACAGACGCCAGGTTACAAGCTGTGTTATCAAGGAACATGTATTCACTGCAAGGGTTGGATGCGTTGATACGTCCGCCTTTGGGTGAAGTATGCCATTCGTTAATGGTTGTATCATATTGTGTACCGGGATCAGCACAACGCCATGCAGCGTAAGCAATCTGGTTCCATACTTCCTGTGCAGGAATTTTTTTCATGGTACGGCCATCAGATCTTGCTTTCAATTCCCAATCTTCGCCTTTTTCCAATTTCTCAAAAAACTCATTGGGAATACGAACTGAGTTATTGGAGTTTTGTCCGCTTACAGTACGGTAGGCTTCACCTTCATAATCAGATGCGTAACCTGCATTGATCAACGCACCTACTTTCTTTTCTTCTTCAACTTTCCAGTTGATGAATTCTAAAATTTCCGGATGATCCAAATCAAGGCACACCATTTTAGCAGCACGACGTGTTGTTCCGCCACTCTTGATAGCACCAGCTGCACGGTCGCCGATTTTGAGGAAGCTCATTAAGCCGCTTGATGTACCGCCACCGCTGAGTTTTTCCCCTTCACCACGAATAGTTGAAAAGTTGGTACCAACACCTGAACCATATTTAAAGATCCTTGCTTCACGTACCCACAGATCCATGATACCGCCATCATTCACCAGGTCATCGTTTACGCTAAGGATGAAGCAGGCATGTGGCTGCGGACGCTCGTATGCTGAAGTTGATTTCTTTAACTCGCCGTCGTTGGGGTCTACAAAATAATGGCCTTGGGGCTTACCGGTAATACCATAACTTTCATACAGACCTGTATTAAACCACTGCGGACTGTTGGGTACGCACATCTGGTTTAAAATACTATACACTAACTCATCATAAAAAACTTCGGCATCTTTTGCGCTGGCGAAATATCCATAACGCTCGCCCCACACCTTCCAGCAGTTGGCCATACGATGTGCTACTTGTTTCGATGAAGTTTCTCTGCCCAATGAACCATCCGGCTGAGGAACGCCTGCCTTACGGAAATATTTCTGTGCCAAAATATCTGTTGCAATCTGACTCCATCCTTTCGGCACCTCTACATTGTTCATTTCAAATACTACCTCACCCGACGGATTGCGGATTACAGAGGTACGGTAATCGTACTCGAACAGGTCGAAGGGAGTCACTCCTTCTTTTGTGAACCGGCGGCTAAACTTAAGCCCCTGATCTTGTTTCTTTTTGCTGGCCATAATGATCTGTAAGTTTTGCTGGATTAGTAAGGTTAAGAAATCGTTAAACGACAGAATACGAAAATATTTTTTCCTAGCTAAAGTCCAATGTCATAGTTATGAACAGGTTGTGGAAATCACGTGGAAACGCAATACAGGTATGCTTTTCCATGTGGATATTGAGTTTTCAACCCTCTTTTACCTAAAATGAGCATAAAAAACCTTGGCGATTTGAAAAGAAATCCCTTGGCCTTACCCGCACTGGGTTTGAAGCCGTGAGCAGCCGAAAATTCAACTAACGTAGCAACCTAAACGCAGTAGTACCACCTCATTTCAAACTGTTGTTTCAATCCTGTTATACTTCACAGATATAAAAAAAGCCTAAACTGGAAAAGCTGGACATTTTTTTGCATTTTTGCAGGAATAGTATTCGCTGAATGAAGCAAGATATCTACACACAATTGCGGGAGAGAAAACAGAGGGGACAAAAATCATTTGCTGTTTTAATTGATCCTGATAAAGTAAATCCGTCGGCTGTTGAACAACTGGTGCGCCTGAGTGTGGACGCCGGTGTAGATTATTTTTTAGTGGGTGGCAGCCTCGTTATTTCCAACCGCTTAGATGAAGTGGTACAGCAGATCAAAGCTTCCTGCGATATTCCGGTGATCCTGTTTCCCGGCAGCCCTTCGCAAATCAGCAGTTATGCAGATGCGTTGCTGTATCTGTCGCTCATTTCCGGGCGTAATCCTGAGTTATTGATTGGCCAGCATGTAATTTCTGCGCCGTTTGTTAAGCAAAGCGGACTGGAAATTATTTCAACCGGGTACATGGTGGTAGATGGTGGTGCACCAACAACCGTATCGTATATCAGCAATGCAACTCCTCTTCCTTCCGATAAAAATGAAATTGCCATGTGTACAGCCATGG
>CAYMSG010000350.1:0-4441 GCA_964392955.1 uncultured Chitinophagaceae bacterium
TACGTTTTGATTATGCCACCCGTTTGGTGCATACAAGAGTAGATGGTGCAGGTTCATCCGGTACGTCCAGTTTCCGCATTGCCGATGCCATCACCACACGTCCGGTAAATGGTATTGCTGATGTAATTGAACTGGATCCTATTGGTGGCGATGATGATTACGAACAATTCCTGCGAAGCCTCATCAATCCAAAACGTTTGATTGAACAGGATTATCGTCGTCGTACGAACTATACGCTGAACATGAACCTGGCAGCCACCTGGAAAATTATTGATAACCTTTCGTATCGTTCTGAGTTTGGTCTTGATCTTGGATTTGGCGATAACAGGCGTTACTGGGGACCGCTCACTGGCGAATCAAGAAACGTTGGTGGTAACCTTCCACTGGGAGAGATCACCAATTCAAACAATCGCAGCATTCGCTGGACCAATACTCTGAATTACAAAAAGGAAATTGGCAAGCATGATTTTACTTTCCTTGCCGGACAAGAGTTGAATATCCTGAATGCAGGATTCTCAGAATTTAACCGTGCAAAATTCTTTGTAGAAAATACAACGCCGGAACGACTGTTTGCAAATATGACACTTGGCACACAAGACAGGCATGGTACCACTGTTTTTGCAGGTGAAAAAATTGCATCCTTCTTTGGACAGGTCATTTACCAATACGATTCCCGTTTTCTGCTCACATTAACTGCACGTGCCGATGGTTCTACCAAATTTGCACCCGGCAATCAATGGGGCTTTTTCCCTGCAGCAGCGTTTGCATGGAGAGTTTCTAACGAAGAGTTCATGAGCAATGTAAAATTTGTGAATGATCTCAAAGTGCGTGTGAGCTATGGCGAAGCTGGTAACAACCGGATCAACAATGACCTTTGGCGTGTGTTATTTGCGCCTACCGATTTCCGACCCATTGGTTTTGGCGATGTTTCACAATCGTATTACGGTTACCGGTCCAACCTGTTACCGAACCCGGCTATTAAATGGGAAACAACCATTACACGTAATGCCGGTATTGATTTCAGTTTATTCAAACAACGTATAGCCGGTACATTGGATGTGTATTGGAATACAACAAAAGACCTGTTGGTGGAATCAGACATTCCGCAAACAACCGGCTTTTCCAAGCAATTGCAAAACATTGGTCAAACTTCCAACCGTGGTATTGAATTAGGATTGAATGCAACACTTATTCAACGCAAGAATTTCCAGCTTTCGGCGAATTTCAATATTGGTTTCAACCGTTCAAAAATTGACAAACTCGATGGAGTTCTTGAAAAACCATTCAACTCCAACTGGGCAGGTACCGATTTAAAAACACAAGACGATTATCGTGTGGTGGTGGGTCAAACCATTGGGTTGATGTATGGTTACGTAACCGACGGCATGTACACATCAAACGACTTCGAATCGTATAACCCAATCACAAGAACCTATACATTAAAACAAGGAGTTCCCAATATTGGTTCTTTCCTTGGTGGTATTGGTCTTCGTCCCGGTGTTATGAAGTTAAAAGACCTGGATGGCGATGGTATCATTACTGCTGCCGATCGCCAGATCATTGGCCGTGCGTTACCAAAATATTCAGGTGGTTTTGGATTGAATACAGTCGTTAAAAATTTCGACATCAGTGCATTCTTCAATTTTGTTGTTGGGAATGATATTTATAACTCAGGCCGTATTTCCTTCAACCAGTTTTACCGCACCAGTTATGGTAACATGCTCAATACCGTAAACTCGGCGAACAGGTACAAGTATATTGATGCTGCCGGTAACCTTGTTACTGATCTGGCAGAATTAAGCAAGCTCAATACCAATGCAACCATCTGGTCGCCGTTTTCATTCGGTACTGCTGTTCCCGTATTTCATTCATGGGCTGTAGAAGATGGTTCGTTTTTACGCCTAAACAATCTTACGGTTGGTTATTCATTGCCGCAAAGTATTATCAGCAAAGTGCGTATGACCAAGCTGAGAGTATTTGCAACGCTGTACAATGGTTTCCTGTGGACAAGATATTCCGGATACGATCCTGAAGTAAGTTCTACACGAAGCGATGGTTACTCACAGCTTACACCCGGTGTTGATTATTCATCGTACCCCAAAAGCCGCAACTACACAGTGGGTATTAACGTAACATTCTAACAGTACAACTAATGATAAAAGCATTTGCTATGAAAAAAATAATTTTCTTCTTCGGCTTTCTTGCAATGGTTGCAGTATTGCCATCCTGTAAGAAATTTTTGGTGGCTGATTCGCCATCCAACTTTGATCCCGAATTTGTATTTGGAAGTGAAGCCGATGCAAAAAAATCGGTGAACAGTATTTATGCATTGTTTAACCAGGATGCTTATACATCCCGCTTATCCAACAACTTTGCAGGTAACAGTGATATTGAAGTAGGTGGTGTTGCTGCATCGCCTGATAATTCACGTCGTGATATCTGGTCGTTTGAAGCTACACCCGGTAATGCCGATCTGTTAACAGTGTGGAACAATGGTTACAGTGCCATTAACCGTGCAAATGAATGTATCAAAGGATTACAGGAAGTATCGCTGGTGAAAGAACCCAATAACAAAGTGTACAACAACCTGCTGGGCGAAGCAAAAACCCTCCGTGCATTGTGGGCATACTGGTTAATGAATCATTGGGGCGATATTCCGTTTAAAACAACTCCTTCACGTGCAGGCGATAATTTTTATCTCGGCAGAACAAGTCGTGATAGTGTACTGTCATTTTTGATTGATGATTTGATTGAAACAGAACCCAAAATGTCGTGGGCAGAAGAACTGGATTTTGGCATTGAGCGGATCAACCGTGAGTTTGTGATTGGATTTATTGCTCGTCTTTCATTGATGCGTGCCGGTTACTGGTTGCATCCTGATATGACGATGAAACGCCAGAGTGATTACCTCGAGTACTATGAAATAGCCAGAACATACAGCAAAAAACTGATGGATCTTAAACCACGTGCGTTACCCGAATATGCGACAGTGTTTGAAAACGTAAACAAATATATTAAACCACTTAACAGTGACGTGTTGTATGAAGTTGCATTCCATCCCGGCTTTGGTGATGTAGCCTGGAACCACGGTATCCGGGTTGATGCAGGTACACACTCATTTGGTTCGGGTTCAAACTATTTATCATTGCCAATCACCTATTATCATTCGTTTGATACATTGGATAAGCGCTTACCCGTTACCTGTTACCTGGTCTATTTCGATAAAGATTTAATTCAACAACCGGCAGGTACAACTGCAATTGCTCCCGGTAAATGGAACCGTATGCTGGTACCTGTAACACTTGGTCCTGCTTCTGCAAAAGGAACAGGTATCAACTGGCCGCTGATGCGCTATGCAGATATTTTATTGATGTTTGCTGAAAGTGAAAACGAACTCAACGGGCCAACTGCTGCTGCGCAGGATGCATTACGCAAAGTTCGTCAGCGTGCATTTCCCGAAGCACAGTGGGCCGATAAAGTGGATGCATACATCGCTGCAGTTTCTGGCAGCAAACAAAATTTCTTTAACGCTATTGTGGATGAGCGTGCCTGGGAGTTTGGTGGTGAGTGTTTACGTAAATATGATTTGGCACGCTGGAACCTGTATGGTAAAAAAATTGCAGAAGCACGAAATACGTTGATTCAAATGGGTATCGATGCAGTGAACGGTACAGGTGCCTATGCTGATTTACCTGACTACCTGTATTACAAACGTGATTCATCGAATTCCAACCTTAGAATTGTTTGGTACAATAAACACAAACGTGTTGATCCGCCACCGATTATGAACTCGCCAAGCGTGGGCGATAACCCCAATGGGTACATCAGGCTCAACTGGCTGCGTACCATGTACAACACTACTACCAATGGTCCGGCTGATTATATACTCCGCACGTGGAGAGGTTATACCGATAATTCAGGTGCTGCACCGGTAAGATACGTCTTACCCTTGCATAACTCTGTTGTATCAAGCAGTTTGGGTGTATTACAAAATCAATACGGTTATTAATAAAACTGATTGCCAATTATAAAATCATTGAAATGAAGAAACTATTTTTTATCGCTCTGGCTATTTCCATGTTTGTGGTTGCCTGTAAAAAGCTTGATGATTTGGGCGAAGCGCCACGGTTGTTTCGTCCGGCAGTAAAAGATGCACTGGAATCAAATGGTAACTGGATCAAAGCCTCCTGGCAGGCAGTAACTGGCTCTAAAAATTATACTGCAGAGTTAAGTGTAGATAGTTTCAAAACGGTTACAGTAAGTATATTATCTGATACCAATGTGATTTTGTTTGAAAATCTGGGCTGGGAAAAATTATACCAGGTGCGTGTTAGAGCCAATGCAACCGACACATCAAAAAACTCAAAGTTTGCAGACCTCGGCGAAATTAAAACAGCACGCTTCCCTACTATTTTAAATGTACCGGGATTGAGCGATGTAA
>CAYMSG010000351.1:0-4439 GCA_964392955.1 uncultured Chitinophagaceae bacterium
ATACAGGACAACGCCCCTTACGTCTGTTGTATCAACGGGATAAAACTTAACAACATTGAGAATACGATCCTCTGTAACAGGAATATTTATTTCCTGGTGTGGTTGCGAAAAATGAAACACATACCCTGCACGCAACTTTACCGGATGCAGAAAAACAGAGTCCTGCAAATACCACAATGCCAATCCGCCCACTACATAAATTACCGGGATCAATTTTACAATCAGCCACAATCTTCGTTTTGTCTTTGCCTGCATAGTTATACTTTCAGAATATCACGGATAAAATTATGATACTCGGGGTAAGATGGCAGATTATTATGTCCGCCACCATGAATACGGATAAGTGTGATGCGTCTTGGATTGATCTGCTGCAACCGTTCGCTGTGCCGGATGGGGATCAACCAATCTTTTGTACCATGAATAATATACGTGTGGCATTTCACCTGCTGGATCCATTTATCAGTACGTAAATGATAACGCAACACATAACGCACGGGCAGGAACGGCAAAAAACGCTCCACTACTTTGCGGAAACTGTAGTACGGTGCATCCAGTATCAGGTAACGGGGATGGTTATCCGCAGCCAGCTTGCTGGCAAAGCCGCTGCCCATGCTGCGGCCATATACCAGTATATGATCTTCAGGAAACTGCAGGCACAACTGGTCGTACACAAACTGCATATCACGCAGCATCGCTGTTTCACTGCGTTTGCCGGTACTTTTTCCAAAGCCACGGTAATCAACCAGCAATACATCGTACCCAAAACGGAAAAAATCCCTTGCATACTTTCCCCAGCCTTTGATACTGCGGGTATTGCCATGAAAATAAAGGATGAGGCCGTGTGGTTTTTTTACGTGGAAATGAATACCGCTGATGGTAACACCAGGTTCGGGCTGAAAACTGACTTCCTTAAACGGCGCATCATATTTGAATTCAAAATCAGCCGCCAGTTTCTCCGGCTTAAAAATAAATTTCTCCTGGATGAAATAAGCAATCACCATCAACAGTACATAACCGATAATGATATAGAGAAAGGTGGGCGACAAAACAGTTTTTAGTTTATAGTTTATAGTTTGTGGTTTGGAGTCATTAATGTAGAGCTATTTCAAGTTAGGCAGAATAACCGAATTAAATAAACTACAAACTATCAACTACTAACTATTCTTCTTCATCTCTGTAAATACGTTTGAGCTTTAAGCTGCTGATGGGGGCAACAATGAGCGGAAATTTTTCTACCGCCACATTGCTCTGATCCAGGCCAAAACCTTTTTCTTCACTCAACCCGAATTTTTTCACTAAGAAATAAAAACGCATAATGATCCGCTCGAAGAACGGCAATTCATTATCCTGGCTCAGGAATTTTTCCATCACCACAAACTGAAAATCGCCTACTACATTGTTTCGCTGTAAACTTTCGTAACGGCTGGTAATGTTTACTTCTTTATTGGCCACCATATCTTCCACCACCTTGCGGAACATCAGGTTGATCCGTGGCTGCATACGGAAACCTAAACGAAACTCCACACGAATCACTTCATTGGGAATAATGGTAGTTACTTCAAATTCGCAGGTATAAGGATCATCCAATGTGTCCACATGCACAAACCAATAAATATCGGCACGTTTGGGTTTGCGGTTGAGGATAGAGTAAATGATCTTGTGTTCAATTTCTTTCGGGTTGTTTGCACTGCTCAGGTACACAAGATGCGTGGCATGCTTGGTCACGGTCATATCATTACTCAATTCCTGCAGCATGGGCAGGTAATGATCGAGACGCACAAACTCCACATAGCGGTTTTTGATCTTCCGTGCCCTGTACCACACATACATTACCAGGAACATCATCAGGCCAATGATGAGTGTAATATAACCACCATGCATAAACTTATCCATCAACGCCACCAGGTATGCCACTTCAATAACGAGGTACCCAATCAGGAAGATATAAATGTAAAATGCTTTTACACGATGCAATACCAGGTAATTGGCAAACAGCAAGGTGGTCATGATCATGGTTACAATAATGGCCAACCCATACGCTGCTTCCATTTTTGACGATTCACGGAAATACAATACCACAAAAGCACAACCAATGAACATAAACAGGTTCATGCCGGGTATAAACAGCTGCCCTCTTTCTTCGCTGGGATAATTGATCTTTAACCGTGGCCACAGGTTCAAACGCATGGCTTCACTGATAAGTGTAAACGCACCGGCAATCATGGCCTGGCTGGCAATAATAGCAGCCGATGTTGCAATTACTACACCCGCAATAATAAACCAATGCGGCATCAGATCATAAAACGCATGAATACCGGTTTCGGCTTTAAACGTACTGTCGATCAGCTTGCCGTTGTATTTTGATAAGAGTGAAGCACCTTGGCCGAAATAATTAATCAGCAGACAGGTTTTTACATATATCCATGAAACACGGATGTTGTCTTTTCCGCAATGACCAAGATCGCTGTACAATGCTTCTGCACCGGTGGTACAAAGAAACACGGCTCCCAACAACCAGAATCCTTCCGGATAATTTGCAAGAAAATCGTACGCATAATACGGGTTCACTGCTTTGAAAATGCTGAGATCATCAAACACATGCAACACACCCAGCACCGCCAGCATGGTAAACCACACCATCATCACCGGGCCAAACAAACGACCGATAGAACCTGTACCAAACTGCTGCATAAAAAAGAACAGCGACAGAATGATGAGTACAATCGTTACAATCGTGTTCACCGGCAAGTCACGCAACTGCGGTAATACTTTCAACCCTTCAATAGCAGATGTAATGGAAATGGGAGGTGTAATAATCCCATCGGCTAACAGCGAAGCGCCACCGATCATTGCCGGAATCACCAGCCACTTTCGTCTTCGCCGCACCAATGCATACAATGAAAAGGTACCACCTTCCCCTTTGTTATCGGCACGGAGTACCATGATCACATACTTGATGGTTGTTTGTAAAGTGAGTGTCCAGATAATACAGGACAATGCGCCAACAATTAATGTATCTGATACAACTCGTCCACCGATGATAGCATTGAAAACGTACAGGGGAGATGTTCCGATGTCGCCATAAATAATGCCTAACGCAATTAACAGACCTGCCGCTGTAGTTTTTGATGTGTGCTTTCCCACAAATAGTATTTAAGTGAGGATACGAACCAATTTGGTTGATTGGTTTTCTAAATACGAATCAAAGGTAGGGCTTGGGTTGAAATGGACAAGAAAAAAGCTTACAGCTTTAAGCTATTAGCTGTTAGCAAAACAAATAGCCGATAGCCGGCAGTTGTAAGTCGTTAGCCCGAATCATCAGCACAACCCACTATCGGCTAAAGACTACTCACTTGCTTTTTCCCATCGCTTCCAGTGCAGCAGTGGTACATAGCTTATCAATTGATCGAATGCGGAAATGCGGAATTGAAGATGACGGCTTGCAGCGGGTAGCTGACAGTTCACAGCTTATTCCACAACAAACTACCATCCCCATAACTCAAAAAACGAAAATCGTTTTGCAAGGCATAGTTGTAGATCGTTTTCCAGTCATCACCGGTAACAGCTGCTACCAATAACAACAACGTTGAATTGGGTTGATGAAAATTGGTAATAAGTGCTGTTGCCATCCGAAGCCGGTAACCGGGTGCAATTAAAATTTGTGTATGGCAAATGAGCTGCTCTGTTTTTTGTTGACGCATCCAGTTCAGCAAGGCCTGCAATGCTTCCGTTGCAGTGGCGGTTTGCAACGGCAGATCATACGCCTCCCACTGCTGCACTTCCAGTTGCTGCAACGTAGCGCCGGGGTTGAGGATTGCTTTCACACCCATCCAGTATAAACTTTCAATGGTACGGAGCGATGTGGTGCCCACTGCAATCACATCATCATGGATGTGCTGCAGTAAATTTTCAATATCATCTTTTGTTACCTCGATCCATTCCCGGTGCATGGGATGATCCTGCATGCGCTCACTCTTCACCGGTTGAAACGTTCCTGCTCCCACATGCAGTGTTACAAACTGGTGTTGAATTCCTTTTTCCTGCAGTTGCTGCAACAGCTGCGGTGTAAAATGCAAACCGGCGGTGGGTGCAGCTACGCTTCCCTCCTGCCGTGCATATACTGTTTGGTAACGGTCATAGTCAGCCGCTTCCGATTGGCGTTGCAGGTAAGGTGGCAATGGCAATATGCCGGCATAATGCAACAGTTCAGCAAATGTAAACTGGCTGTTGTCCCAACTGAATTCAATTTCAAATGTCCCCTGTTCCTGTTTCAGCTTTTCAGCTTTTAACAGCAGCTCTCCATGTGCGGTTGAAATATTCTTTTCTAGAAATGGCTGTTTCCATTTACCCGCACCACCAACCAGGCATGTCCAACGTACCGATGTGCGGCTCATCATTGCTTGGGTAAGTTCAACACCTGCGGCCGGCTCCAAGCAAAA
>CAYMSG010000352.1:0-4434 GCA_964392955.1 uncultured Chitinophagaceae bacterium
AAAATAATACTATGACAACAGAAACACAAACAAAGCAAAACGGCAAAGCATATTGTCTCTTTGATAACATTGCTATTACTGATCTTGCTAAACTGGAAGAGTACAAAGAAAAAGTCTTTCCAGTAGTAACTGCGTTTGGCGGTAAATATCTTGTGGCCAGTAACCGTATAAGGGTTGTTGAGGGAAACTGGCAGCCGAATCATGTAGTGATGATCGAATTTCCCAGTTATGAAGCAGCCAATCGCTGGTACGATTCGGAAGAATATAAAGCATTGAAGAACCTGCGGCAATCATCTGGTAAGTTTGAGGGGATCATTGTGGAAGGTCTTACTAGTTGATAGATGGACCGATGTTGATTTAACGATTTTTTTCCGGTAAGTGTATTCTAAAGAACTGTTTGTCATTTATAAATAAGATCATGGGATAGAAATCCATCTTTCCAATAAAAAAACTATACTTTTGTGTAGCAGTATTTCATGAAAAAGTTTATCGCAGTCATATTAGCTGTTTTATACCTTGGTACGTCTACCGGAGCTACGGTGCATATGCATTTTTGCATGGGTAAACTGGCTGATTGGGGTTTGTGGAACAGCGATTCCAAAACCTGTGGTAAATGCGGCATGGACAAAACGGACGATGGCGACAACGGTTGTTGCAAGGATAAACAAATGTTTATCAAAAATGCTAATGATCAGAAAGTTGCTGAGTCATTTGTTCTGAAACTTGTGCAGCCAACGATTGAATTACCTGCTGAGTATTTCTTTCCGCTTTTGATTTCATTGCCTTCAATCACAGAAAAATTTCCAATCAGCAATGCTCCTCCACGAGGGAATGGTATTGCTGTTTTTCTTCTCAACCGTAGTTTTCTGATTTAAACACGTTTCTTCGAATTGAAGCCGGGTAAATGTATTGCCAGGCTATAGGCGTTTCTGTATGCCTTCTATTTTTTCCAACTCATAAATAGTTTATATGAAATCGTTTAAAATGCTGATGCTGGCAGTTTTAACCAGTTTTTCTGCATCTGCGCAGGAAAAAACCGACAGTTTTAAAGTATATGGAAATTGTGGGATGTGCAAAAAACGAATTGAAAAAGCAGCAGTTTCAGATGGGGTAAGTCAAGCTGTATGGAATGTTGATACCAAGTTGATGACTGTAACTTTTAATCCGGCAAAAATAACAAATGAAGAAATCCAGAAACGAATTGCAGCTGCAGGACATGATACAGAAAAATTCAGGGCCGATGATAAAGTCTATGAGAAACTTCCCGGCTGCTGCCTGTATGAACGGAAACCTGCAACCAGTCCAACCCCCAGTAACTAAAAATATTCAAAATCAAAATCAGAAATAATGAAACAGCTTCTTTATGTAATCGTAATGACAGGAACCTTTGCTTTTGCTGCCTGCAACAACAATGGTTCAAAAAATGAACATGATGGTCATGATATGAGTAAGATGGAAACAGATAGGGCACAGCATGCATCGGCGGCTGATGATAAGGATGTAAAAACTGTAGCCGTTGTTTTTAATAATGCAGATCCCAAAGCAGCAGCAGGCATTAAAGAAATTGTAGATCATTATCTGCATATCAAAAATGCGTTGGCAAATGATAATGCCGGTGAGGCAGTAATTGGAGCAAAGGCCATGGGCAGTGCAATTGATAAACTGGACAAATCATTATTGACAGCGGAGCAGAAATCGGGTTATGATGCAAGCGAAAAAACGATGAAGGAGCAGGCTGTGAATATTGCTAAAAGTAGTGATAACATCAATGAGCAACGGCTGCATTTTGCTGCTATGAGTGAGGCCGTCTATTTACTGGTGAAAAACTTTGGTGCGGGGCGATCACTTTATCACGACCACTGTCCAATGGCAAAAGATAACCAGGGTGCTATGTGGTTAAGTGAAGTAAAGGAAATTAAAAATCCTTATTTCGGTTCGGCAATGAGTACGTGTGGAAGTGTAGAGGAAGTAATTCAATAATGATTAATCAAACATCATGGTTCAGAAACTGATTGAATTGGCTTTACGCAACAGGTTGGTAGTGCTGCTGTTTGCAGCAGGCTTGTTTGCGTATGGAATTTATTCTGTAAAACAAAACCCGATTGACGCAATTCCCGATCTCAGTGAGAACCAGGTGATCGTTTTTACGGAATGGATGGGCCGAAGTCCGCAGGTAATAGAAGACCAGGTTACTTTTCCGCTTGTAAGCAATCTGCAAGGTATTCCGAAAATTAAAAATATACGGGGCTCTTCTATGTTCGGGATGAGTTTTGTGTATGTGATTTTTGAAGATAATGTAGATATCTATTGGGCAAGAACCAGGGTATTGGAGCGTTTGAATTTTGCACAGCGATTATTGCCGCAAGGGGTTACACCAACATTAGGTCCTGATGGTACGGGAGTTGGCCATGTGTATTGGTATCATCTGGATGCGCCCAAAATGGATTTGGGTGAACAAAGGGCTTTGCAGGATTGGTATATCAAGTTTGCGTTGCAAACTGTTCCCGGTGTGGCAGAGGTAGCCTCATTTGGTGGGTTTGAAAAGCAATACCAGTTGGTTGTTGATCCTGTGAAACTACAGTTTTACAACATCTCTTTGATGGATGTCATGAACAAGGTAAAAGCCAACAACAATGATGTAGGTGGCCGAAAATTTGAAATGGCCGATATGGCTTACATCATTCGTGGTCTTGGCTACATCAAAAACAATGAATATGTTGAGACTATTTCTTTGGCAAACTACAATGGTATTCCGGTACGGGTAAAAGATATTGGATCGGTTCAAATGGGAGGCGATTTGCGACTTGGAATTTTTGACATGGACGGTAAAGGAGAAGTAGTGGGAGGCATTGTGGTTATGCGGTATAACGAAAATGCGAATGAAGTAATACAGGCCGTGAAGGCAAAAATGAAAGAAGTAGAAAAGGGATTGCCGGAAGGAGTTTCATTTAAAACCTCTTATGACCGCAGTACATTAATACAGGAAGCTATTGATTCAGTAAAAGGAACCCTGATCGAAGAAATGATAGCTGTGTCGGTAATTGTTCTCATTTTTCTTTTTCATTGGCGTAGTGCAGTGATTATTCTTTTACAATTGCCGATTTCGGTTGCAGCCGGGTTTATTTTTCTTGAACTTTTTGGCATTTCTTCAAACATCATGTCGCTGACAGGTATTGCACTGGCAATAGGTGTGGTGGTAGACGATGGTATTGTAATGGTCGAAAATGCATACCGGCATATCAGCGAAGCACAAACAGAAAAAATTAACTCATCCAACAATTCATCAATATGACAAAGTGGTTCAAACGAAATAAAGATCCGCTGACGGCTGAGGAGCGAAAAGATATTATCGAAAAATCATCCAAACAGGTTGGCCCGGGGGTTTTTTATTCGACTATTATAGTAGTTGCATCATTTCTTCCGGTGTTTCTGCTGACAGGTATGGAAGGGAAACTGTTTCATCCGTTGGCATGGACAAAAACATTTATTCTGTTGATCGATGCAGTACTGGCTATTACATTAACACCTGTTTTGATTTCTTTTTTTCTGAAAGGAAGATTAAAGCCTGAAACAGCGAATCCCATTACGAGAACACTGGAAAAAATCTATACTCCCGTTCTTAAGTGGTGTTTAGAATGGCGTAAAACAACGATTGCGGTTAATATCATTGCATTAGGAACAGGGATAGTAATGATGACAAAACTTGGCTCTGAATTTATGCCGCCACTTGATGAAGGTTCGTTGCTGTTTATGCCTGTTACATTACCCGATGTTTCTAACTCAGAAGCAAAACGTTTGTTACAGGTGCAGGATAAACTTATTCGTACTGTTCCGGAAGTATCACATGTATTAGGGAAGGCAGGCAGAGCAAATACTGCAACGGATAACTCTCCAATCAGTATGATTGAAACAATCATTCTGCTGAAGCCAAAGAGCGAGTGGAGAAAAGGCATAACAAAAGATGGTATTATCAACGAGCTTAATTCCAAAATGCAGATACCTGGTGTTACCAATGGATGGACACAACCTATTATCAACCGTATCAATATGCTTTCAACCGGGATCCGCACGGATGTGGGATTAAAAGTGTATGGACAAAACCTCGATAGTATTTATGCATTTGCACAAACGATCAAAAAACAACTGGAAGGAATTGATGGTGTAAAAGATCTGTATGTTGAGCCGATTACCGGAGGTAAGTATATTGATATTGTGGTGAAGCGTGAAGAAATTGGTCGGTATGGTTTGAGTGTGGACGATGTGAACACTGTTATTGAAAGCGCACTGGGAGGAATGAAACTTACAACAACTGTTGAAGGACGTCAACGTTTTTCAGTGAATGCAAGGTATGGGCAAGATTTTCGGAATAATCTGCAGGCATTAAAACGATTGCAGGTGCAAACGATGGACTTTGGCCCCGTACCACTTGAAGCT
>CAYMSG010000353.1:0-4390 GCA_964392955.1 uncultured Chitinophagaceae bacterium
ACAGGTATTGGCGATTGGTGCGATATTTCGGTATTACCATTAACCGATACAACTGCCATCAGAAACGAAAAAATCAAACTACCATTTTCGCATACAAACGAATCTGCAAAGCCGGGTTACTACCGTGTGCAATTGGATAATGGCATCAATGCAGAATTAACTGCAACAGAACGTACAGGTTTTCATCGCTATACATTCCCGGGTAAAGAAGGTTGGCTGCGGTTTGATATGGGTTTCCGTATTAACTGGGATGAAAGTACTGCCGGTATGTTGCAACTGCTGAACGATTCTACAATAGCTGGCTATCGTTACAGTACTGGATGGGCCAAAGGACAAAAAGTATATTTCGCTGCAACCTTCTCATCACCTGTCAAACAGCATTTGTTTATTGATGATTCAACAAGAAACAACCAAACAGCTGAAGGCAGGCTGGTGAAGCTGGCTTTGCAATTTGCAACTGATAAACCGTTGCTGGTAAAAGTATCCATCAGTTCAGTAAATACAGAAAAAGCATTGGCTGAATTGAAGAAGGCAACTGCTCAAACATTTGATGAAGTAAGTGTTGCTGCTAATAATTTGTGGGAAAACGAATTACAGAAGATCCGCATCAATACCGATGATAAAGAATTGGCAACAAAGTTTTATACATCGCTTTACCGTACCTGTATGGCGCCTGTTGTGCACAGCGATGCCGATGGTGCCTATCAAACACACGATAACAAACAACTGAAATTCACAAAAGGCACAAACAAGTACACTGTTTTTTCACAATGGGATGTGTTTCGTGCATTAAATCCGTTATTCACCATTACACAACAGGAACGTCTGCCTGATATGATCAACAGTATGCTGCAGTTGTATGAAGATAACGGCTTGTTACCTGTGTGGGACTTAAGTACATGGGAAGCAAACACGATGACTGGTTACCATAGTGTACCCATTATTGCAGATGCAATATTGAAAGACATCAAAGGATTTGATTACAACCTGGCTTACGAAGCTATGCGTAAAAGTGCGTTTCAAAACCAACGAGGAACACCGGCATATATTCAATACGGTTATCTGCCGCAGGACAAACATGGCTGGAGTGTAACCATTACATTAGAATATGCGTTCGACGATTGGTGCATTGCACAAGTAGCAAAGAAGCTTGGCAAACAGGATGATTACAATCTCTTTATGCAGCGTGCCATGAGTTATAAAAAACTGTTTGATGCACAAACCGGTTTTATGCGCAGTAAAGACAGTAAGGGGAATTTTGTGGAACCATTTGATCCATTGCTAAGTGAGCATGGTTTTGAAGGACAGTATATTGAAGGAACTGCCTGGCAGCATAGTTTTTTTGTGCCGCATGATGTAAGCGGCTTTGCACAACTGTTTGGTGGCAATGATCAACTCATTGCAAAACTGGATCAGTTATTTACTGCTCCATCGGAATTACATGGTGAAAATACATCGGCTGATGTTACCGGCTTGATCGGTCAGTATGCACACGGTAATGAGCCCAGCCATCATATCATTTATATGTACACAGCATTGGGCCAACCGGCGAAAGCAGCAAAATGGATCAAAGTGGTTGCCGACAGTATGTATAAAACCGGACCCGATGGCTTGATTGGTAATGATGATTGTGGTCAAATGAGTGCCTGGTATATCTGGACAAGCTTGGGAATGTATCCGATGAATCCTGCCAGTGGAGAATATGTATTTGGTTATCCGCTTATTAATCATGCAACTATCCAGCTTCCCAACAAAAAGGAATTAACGATTAATGTAACCCGTTTGAAGGATAACAAACCAAGCAGCATCGAGCGGGTGAAGTTGAATGGCAAAGACTTGCCGGTTACGTTAATTACACATCTGCAGTTAATGAATGGTGGCGTACTGGAACTAATCGTGAATGATTAATTTGGGCTTGCTCAATAACTCAGACACTTTATTATTGATTGAAAACTCACCTCTTAATCTCCTCCCGAGAGGAGAGACCCAACTTTTTCTATCTATCGTCAATTGTAATTTAGCATTTCAACTTTTTTATACATCATGCAGCAATCGTAATCGGGTGCAAGCTTTTTGAAGAATGTTATTCAAAAGGCTTACAAACACATACTTCTAACACATATGTAAACACTTTGTACTCTTTGATTTTTGAGTTAATAAGCAAGTCCTAATGAAAGTTTCGATCTATGTTTTCCAAAACCACCTGCGTTTCACAAAAAAGATCGTAATAATTGACACGACTGCTGTAAACAGAACACCTTTCATCAATCCCATAAAGAAATTTTGGTTCATCGCATCCCAATACTGTTTTGTTTGTGTGAGCTGCAGTAAGGGCAGCAGCAATAAATTTCCTGCTACATAAGCTACCATAGGATTTTTTCCGTTCAACGAAAGACAGGTTGTTATTGAAGAAAAGAAACGTCGCTTACTCATTACTGAAAAACTGATTAAACTGAAAAAAGCGAGACCGCTTGTTACAAAATAATAGCTGTACGTAGAAGGATCTTTTTTTATCCCTCCTTCGTAGGATTCAAAGAATAAACCCAAGAGTAACAAATAAGCACCTGCATGCAACAGTTGTTTGTAAAGATTTGAGCTATCCACACGTCGTAAAAGATAACATGCCATCATATAAAATGAGGCTGTCGCAATTACATTTAAGAGTAATGTACGTGTAAACAAACCATACAAATTCAACAATACTAAAATAACACCTATCAGAGCCAACACATTTTCAGTAGCTGTATCGGTGTGTGCCTTCGTGTTGATTCCATTCTGCTTCACACTCGAAAGCAGCATCTCACCAGCAAAAGTTCCGGGAATAATAATGAACAGATATTTCAGGAAGTAAAATTTGTATAACCAGTCGAACTTCCATCCGGCTATTGATGAAAATTCAAACAAATCTTTTGCCCAGCTGCCGGAAGATTCTTTTGCAGCAAGAAACACAGCCATAAGAAAGGGCAGTATACCGATGCGTAACAATGGTTTATCAAACGTAACATAATAGATGATTGTTCCGAACAACGCCATATTGGCCAATACTAAAATGATGATATCACTTTTATAAAAATCAAATCCCTTTCCACTCCAGAAAGGAAGTTTCCACAACAGAAAAACAGCGGCTGTAAAAGCAATGATTTTGATGAGAAGAAAAGCTTTGCCCAGTTTTTCATTTTTATTTTCAAAAAACTGGAAGAACAACAACACAAACGCCAGCATCGACAATAAATGATCCACAGCCGTTGGTTGCTCTGCAATGACCCATGCTTTCATATGCTGCGTAAACAAGGCAAAAAAAGCCAGTAGTAAAAAACGCTTTAGCGCCATCCACAGAACAGGCAGAAAACCTTTATTGCCTGCGATATATTTTTTTAACGACAACGGAATAGCTGCCCCCATGCTGAAAAGGAAGAAGGGAAACACCAGATCAACCCACGTAATACCGGGAATTGATGGATCGAACTTGTGCAATGGTGGTGGCACCTGTGCATGAAACATCCAGGCGGGTAATACATTACCGTAGGCAATTGCACCACTTAACACCATCGTTAATATAGCAAAACCACGGATTGCATCCAGGCTTTCGTTACGTTGTTGCATGAATAAAAATTTACCGTTGCAAAAAAATCAAGTTATAAAAAAGGGCGCTGCTTTGCAGCAGCGCCCGACCCTAAACTAAAACTGACTACCACCCTGTATTTTGTGTTAAGCCTGGTACTTTATCGATTTCACCCCGTGGTATAGGACACAACAAATGTTGTGGAGTCCGAAACACACGCAGTTCCCGCTTCAAACGTGTTGCATCACCGTTAGGCCATGCAATAGGTACATTGTACACCGGATCAAATGTTGGTATTGGTGCAGGATTTACAAACTCTAACCCAACGCCCGGCGTAAAGGTTACAGGTGAATTTGTTTGTCCATACATTTGAAGAGGCATTACTTTCGCTGCATATGCACCATTGTCCCATCTGCGCATATCAGGAAGATGTAAACCTTCATTTGCTAACTCTACTGTTTTTTCTCTTCTTACCAATTGTCTTAATTTATTAATATCAGCTAACACATCAGCAGCAACATTGGGCATACCAGCTCTGGCTCTTACTCTGTTTACAGAAGCAGCAACCGTTGCAGCAGGAGATCCTTTTTCAAGATGTGCTTCTGCATTGATCAATAAAATTTCCGCAAAACGCATATACACCCAACCAACCTTATAACCGTTGCCTGCTGTTCCATTAATATCACGATCCTGCAAATACTTTTTCCATAAATTACCTAAACCATTTACACGTGGGCCAAAAATATTGGCGCTGTCCTGGTTCACAATCAGAGGAAAATCTACGACTTGTGTGGTCGGATTGTAGCGTTTGATATAGCGACTGTAAAA
>CAYMSG010000354.1:0-4390 GCA_964392955.1 uncultured Chitinophagaceae bacterium
CTGTAACAACTGAACAAGACCCTGTTCATCCAATGCTTTCAACACAAACACCTGGCAACGGCTGAGCAAGGCACTGTTCACTTCAAATGAAGGATTTTCTGTTGTGGCACCAATGAGTGTAATAATTCCTTTTTCAACAGCACCTAACAAAGCATCCTGTTGACCTTTATTGAAACGATGGATCTCATCAATAAATAAAATGGCTTTTGCCTGCTGCTTTGCCTGCTCAATTACTTCACGTACATCTTTTACACCACTGCTGATGGCGCTTAACTGGTAATATGCAGCATGTACATTATGTGCAATGATATTGGCGATGGTTGTTTTCCCCACACCGGGAGGCCCCCACAAGATCATACTGGGAATAGCACCACTTGCAATTGCTTTTTGCAGAATGCCACCTTGCCCCGTGAGGTGTTGCTGACCAACAAGGTCATTCAATTGTGTGGGGCGTAACCGTTCTGCTAAAGGAGCCTGCATGCAGGCAAGTTAGAGCAATTATGGAAATTTTGTAAACAGGAAAATGAGCAGTGGTAACGTATCGTTTTTCTTTTTTATGGATGATGGATCTTCAAAAACGCATCCACTTTATTAAACGCATCGTGATAGGTAGCGGCATCCCAATCGCCATGTCCGCCGTTTGGATAAAAAACGAATTGATTTGAGACGCCGACGCTGTTCAATTTGTTTTGCAAAAGAGTGGACTGGGAAGATGCCACCACAATATCCAAACCGCCATGCAATAACAATGTTGCTGTACTTGTATTGGTTACAAAATTGAAAGGAGATGATTGCTGGTAAATACCGGGCATGCTGGCAGGTGTTCCGCCTGTAACAGAAGTAAGTAGTAATGGAATTAATGGATTGGGCGGGTTATTATACATCTGCACCAATTCAGTTGGGCCGAAAAACGAAACCACTGCCTTTGCTTTTACCGGTGTGGTGTATTTGTATGCATGCAATAAAGCCAGATGAGCTCCGGCACTTGCGCCAAGCAATGCAAACCGATCGGAAACATTGTATTCGGTTCGTTTACTCAGAATAAATTCTACAGCAGCCTTTACATCGTTCTCCTGTGCAGGAAAAAGATTTTGCCCGTTGGCTGCCAACCGGTAACTGATATTGAAAATAGCGTAGTGTGGAGCCCTGCGTTTGAGAGTATCAACAAACGCATTGAGATCGGTTCTGTTTCCTTCTACCCACGCACCGCCATGAATTAATATAAGCACAGGAGTAGTTGCTGCAGTTCTGTTAGCGGGCAGATAGATATCCATTGCCTGTTTTGCATCCGCTCCATATTTTACATTCAGTATGGTTTGGGCGGCATTAGCTGACTGATCTTTTTTCTTACAGGAAAATAAACCAATTACTGCAAGAAGGCCAATAAAAACTATACGCATAGGTTTCGTTTGTATAAAGAAACGAAGAAGCGGGAAATGAATTGTGTTAAAAAGAATTGCCAGAGGATGAGTTGGTTTTATCGCCAAACAGATTGGCATACTCTTTCAGGTAGCGGAAGGTCATGGCAATTTGCGCTCCCAGGATCAATGAATAAAAAAGCAGAAACCAAACCACTGCTTTCATCACCTTCAGCATCAGTCCGGTTGACAAAGGTGATTTTGACTGCTGCATCGCTGACACCTGCCCTACTGCTTCAGTTAATACTGTGGGATTATTGAGCACCGCTACCGATTGAAAAATATTCATTACCACAAATACGATTGTTACATAAGCATTCACTTTGATCCAATCACGCAACTTTGTTTGTTGCTGACGTTTCCCATCGACCCCGTTGAGCAGGAGTAAAAACTGGCGACACTGTAAATCACCACTGCCACAACTACAAATACTCTCAGCAGCAAAGCCGGGTTTGACAATGCAATCAGCAAAGCGAATAGAGCTGCAATGCCGAAGATGACAGCAATGACTAAAAGGAAATAGGAGAAGATGCGGTAGAGTAACATGAGTAATTAAAAATAAATTTAGCCATCTGGCTTTAAAAAATTGCTTCAACCAAATCTTGTAATCTGTGAAATTAAATTTCAATTAAGATCAATGATAACTCTTTGATTCGTTTAAACCCTTTATCAGCAGTTACCAGACTAAGCCCTTCTTCAATAGCTGTGGCAGCAATGATTGCATCAGGTGCAGGGATTTTAATTTTTCGTTTTAGCTCAATGGCTTTTTGTTTTACAGAGCTGGTAAGAGGCATTGTTTCGCAGAACTGAAGTGCCATTTGCCTTATCAGGAATTCTTCATCAGACATATCTTTTACACCAAGCGTTTCAATTTCTGTAAGTACCGAAATAAAAGGTTTACGATCGAAATAAGGCCTGACGGAAGCCAGGCCCTTTAGTGCATATACGATGATGTTTGTATCAAGCAAATAATTACTTCCACTCACCTCTTACTTTTTTTTGAAATTTTAATCCGTCTTCAATTTTTGGAAGCTTTCCAAAAAAATCATCAACGTTAATTTTTTTCTTACCAGTTCTCTTTTTTTTCAATAAGCTCCGCACTTTTTTTTCTGAAGCTCCTTTTGGTATTTGCGTAACCATAGCTGATAATTATACTTAAATCTACAAAAAATTATTTCAAGTCCAGCTTAATCTGCAATTCATCAAACTGCTTGTTAGCAATCTCACTAGGCGCATCCAGCATCACATCTCTTCCTGAATTGTTTTTCGGAAAAGCAATAAAATCACGGATACTTTCGCTTCCACCCAGGATCGAACACAAACGATCGAAACCAAAGGCAATACCACCATGTGGCGGTGCTCCGTATTCAAATGCACCTAAGAGGAAGCCGAACTTGTGCTGCTGTTCTTCTGCATCCATACCCAAGGCCGCAAACATTTTTTCCTGCAGCTCACGTTGGTAAATACGGATAGAACCACCGCCGATTTCATTTCCATTCAACACCATATCATATGCATTGGCTTTGATGCCTGCATACGGATGTTCCAGGTATTTATCCAGATCATCAACCTTTGGGCTGTTGTTGATCATGATATCAATATGAGCAGGCTTTGGACTTGTGAACGGATGATGCCTTGCCACCCAACGGCCGGCACCACCACCATCCTGATCTTCTAATGCAAACTCAAACAACGGAAAATCGAGTACCCATAATAACTTAAATTCATTGTCTTTCCGTAAGCCTAAACGTTTCCCCATTTCCAAACGCAGTTCGCTGGTGGCTTTACGGGTACGTTCTTCTGAACCGGCGAGAATCAACACTAAATCACCTGCCTTTGCATCAGCTGCATCGGCAATGGCTTTTAATTTTTCTTCGCTGTAAAATTTATCGACACTGCTTTTATAAGTTCCGTCTGCATTGCATTTGATAAACACCAACCCCTTCATGCCAATCTGCGGACGTTTCACCCACTCTGTTAATTCATCGGTTTGTTTGCGTGTGTACTCGCTGCAACCAGGTACCGCAATCGCCAGTACTGTTTCTGCTTCATCGAACACTTTAAAATCTGCCCCATCAATTAAAGCCGATTGACTTTGCTTAGTTGGAAATGTATGTGCAGGAAACTTGATGTTGCAAACCTTCATCGCAAAACGGATATCGGGTTTATCGTTTCCGTATTGCCACATGGCTTCTTCCCAGGTCATGCGTTCAACTGCTTCGGTATAATCAATATTCTTTACTTCTTTGAAGATGGATTTGATCATACCTTCAAACATGTTGAGAATATCTTCCTGCTCAACAAACGCCATTTCACAATCGATCTGTGTAAACTCCGGCTGACGATCGGCACGCAGATCTTCATCTCTGAAACATTTTACAATCTGGTAATAACGGTCGTAACCACTCACCATCAGCAATTGCTTAAAGGTTTGCGGACTTTGCGGCAACGCATAAAACTGTCCCGGATTCATTCGTGAAGGAACCACAAAATCTCTTGCACCTTCGGGTGTTGATTTAATTAAGAACGGCGTTTCAATATCCATAAACCCATTGCTGTGCAAATAGTTTCTGGCTGCACGGTTTACAGCATAACGCAATTCAAGATTCCGTTTTACTGCATTACGACGCAGATCGAGGAAACGGTATTTCATCCGCAGATCATCACCACCATCGGTATCGTCCTGAATGGTGAATGGAGGCACAGCAGACTTGTTGAGTATTTTAAAATCGCTCACCAGCAATTCGATATCACCTGTATCAATGTTGGGATTTTTGTTACTACGCTCACTAACGGTGCCGGTTGCCTGTAATACAAACTCACGACCCAGCGGATTTTCATCCAGCACTTTATTCAACTCTTCACCAAACAACAATTGCGTAATGCCGTAACGGTCACGCAGATCAACAAATGTTATGCTTCCGAATTTACGAACAGTTTGTACCCAGCCTGCAAGGGTTACAGTTGTTCCA
>CAYMSG010000355.1:0-4366 GCA_964392955.1 uncultured Chitinophagaceae bacterium
AATACAACCGTTTATAAAATGATTTTCGTTGAACCCAACGGGATTGTATTTTCACAACCTAAACCGAGATTACATGTTAAAAACCGCAGAAGATATCAAGATCCTGAATGAAAAAATAGAATACACCGGTGCATTTCTCGATCGTTTACGTGCAGAAGTAGGCAAAGTGTTGGTAGGACAGCAATACATGGTGGATCGATTGCTCGTAGGTTTACTTGGGAATGGCCACATCTTACTGGAAGGTGTACCAGGTTTGGCAAAAACATTAACGATCAAAACACTTTCCCAGGCGATCAATGCAAAGTTCAGCCGTATTCAATTTACACCGGATATGTTGCCGGCCGATGTAATAGGCACAATGATCTACAACCAGCAGAAGAATGAATTTTTTGTAAGACGGGGACCCATCTTCGCCAATTTTGTGTTGGCCGATGAAATTAACCGTGCTCCTGCAAAAGTGCAAAGCGCCTTACTCGAAGCTATGCAGGAACGACAGGTAACCATTGGTGAACATACATACAAATTGGAAGAGCCGTTTCTGGTGCTGGCTACACAAAATCCATTGGAACAGGAAGGCACTTATCCATTACCCGAAGCTCAGCAAGATCGTTTTATGCTGAAAGTGGTGATTGATTATCCGAAAAAAGCAGAGGAACAAATGATCATTCGCCAAAACACACAACAGATCGCATCGCCAACCATCAACCCGGTTGTATCAATGCGGGAAGTAACTGAAGCAAGAGACCTTGCACGTACGATTTACATGGACGAAAAAATTGAAAACTATATTCTTGATATAGATTTTGCCACACGCAAACCCGAAGAAGTTGGATTGAGTAATTTAAAGCCTTTGATCGCATACGGTGGTTCACCACGTGCATCTATTAATATGGCACTTGCTTCCAAGTCTGTTGCCTTTCTCCATAAACGAGGTTATGTGTTACCGGAAGATGTAAGAACAATTGCGGCCGATGTATTACGTCATCGCATTGGTCTTACCTATGAAGCCGAGGCTGAAAATATTTCGGTAGAAGAAGTGATCAATCAGGTGTTGAATGCAGTGAAAGTTCCTTAACCTCCTGAAGGGAGAATAAATTGAGATTCTTCTATTCAGAATTTTAAAATGCAGGATTCCTTTTGTTAACTACTGAAGAAATATTGAAGAAAGTACGAGCGCTTGAAATAAAAAGCAAGCGGCTCACCAATCATATGTTTACCGGCGAATACCACTCGGCATTCAAAGGGCAGGGTATGAGTTATAAGGAAGTAAGAGAATATCAACCGGGCGATGATATCCGGTTTATTGATTGGAATGTAAGTGCACGCTACGCACACCCTTACAGCAAAGTATTTGAAGAGGAGCGAGAACAAAGTGTTTTTTTATTGATCGATAACAGTGCCAGCATCAGCTTCGGTACACATCTGCAACGGAAAAAAGACCTGATAACAGAATTAGCTGCAGTACTTGCTTTTTCTGCAGTGAATAATAACGATAAAGTAGGTGCCATATTATTTGGTGATAAAGTACAGCGTTTCATCGCTCCCAAAAAAGCAAAGCAGCATACGCTTTATATTGTACGGGAAATGCTGAGCAACGACGCTGCATCAAAACAAACAAATTATGTTGATGCATTCCGTATGTTCAATAATGTATGCAGGCGAAAAAGTATTTGTTTTCTTATCAGTGATTTTTTGGGCAAAGGTTATGAAGATGCATTGCGTGTTGCCTGTAAAAAACACGATGTGATCGGCATTAAAATTTACGATCAACTGGATATGAAATTACCCGATGCAGGCTTGTTGCAGGTGGCCGATGCAGAAACAGGCGAACAGCGATGGATCGACAGCTCCAGTGCATTGGTACGGTTTGAATATGAAAAAGATTTTCACCGGCATAACGATCATGTAAAAGATGTGTTTCGTCGTTCAGGAGCTGATCTGTTGCATATGCGTGCAGGCGATGATTATGTGAAAGTGTTACAGAAATTTTTTATCAATCGAATCAGATGAGCAAACAGCTACTGGTGGTCATATTGTTTTTTTCAGCTGTATGCTTGTATTCCAATGCACAGGTAACTCCTGTAATAAGCGTAAGCAAAGAAAAGATATTGATTGGCGAGCCGTTTCAAGTGAAGTTTGAACTCAAAGCAATTGAACGTAATGCTGCTGTAGAGTGGAAATTCCCCGACAGTATTCCTCATTTTGAGTATGTGAAATTCGATACCAGTAATCTTTTTAAACGGGCAATTACACTTACCAGTTTCGACAGCGGTTTGTGGGCTATTGATAATATTGAGGTGGTGGTTCCTTCCAATGTAAACGGACAACCGCAGTTGCTTCGTTTTCCTGCAAAAGAAATATTGATCGAATACGATACGACAGGTAACCAATTATTGAACGATGTAAAACCGATCATTGATGTAAATGCAGGTGAAGAATGGATAGGTTATACAGTGGCAGCTGCGGCTGTGCTGAGTCTTATTTTGTTGGTCATTTTATTCCGCCGTTGGAAAACGAAGAAGATTGTTGCTGCTGTCAATGATTCGAAATATACAGCACTGGAAGATTTTCTGTTGGTTGCTGAGCGATTGAAAAAAGAAGAATGGGATACACAGCTTGGACAAAAGAAAAATTTCACTGATCTTGATCATGCAGTAAAACGGTATTACGAACGGAAGCTGCACCAGCCTTTCACAAAACTTACAACTGATCAATTTTCAGTCGAATTGAAGCCGTATGTATTAAATGAACATCTCATCAATATTATTCAAACACTTCGGTTAAGTGATGCAGTGAAGTTTGCCAAATTCAATGCGGCAGCAGACGAATGTGTTGATGCAGTAACACAAATGGAAACGATTATCCGGAAATCAGATACTGAACTTACTGACAATGCTTAACAACTGGTATCAACATATCGTATTTGCCTATCCTTACCTGTTGTGGTTACTCCTGCTGTTGCCTGTATTGATTGTTTGGTACATAGTAAGTCATAAAAAAGCAAACTCTTCCATTACAGTTTCCTCATTAAGTATCTACAGGAAAATGGGAGGATCAAAAAATGCAATGCGGCATCTGCCGTTTGCACTCCGGTTGGTATCGCTTGCATTACTGATTGTTGCCATGGCACGCCCGCAAACCCGGAGTGATGAAGAAAGAGTAGAAGGCGAGGGCATAGATATTATTCTGTGTATGGATGTGAGTGGAAGTATGCTGGCCGAAGATTTCAGCCCTAATCGCTTGGAAGCAATGAAACGGGTGGCCATTGATTTTGTGAATGCCCGTAAAACAGACCGTATTGGGTTGGTGATATTTTCGGGCGAGCCTTTTACTCAATGTCCGCCAACAACTGACTATGCTGCGCTCATCAGTCAAATCAATGCAGTACGAAGTGGTATCCTGCAGGATGGCACTGCTATTGGCTCTGGACTTGCTACCAGTATTGAGCGGTTGAAAACAAGCGAATCGAAAAGTAAGGTAGTGATTCTGCTAACCGATGGTGAGAATAATGGTGGATTGATTCCGCCCAGTACTGCCAAAGAAATTGCAAAAGCCTACCAGGTAAAAGTGTATACGATTGGTATGGGTACAGAAGGATTTGCAGCATTGCCTCAGCAAACAAACAGTGGTGTTGTACGTACAATGGAAAAAGTAAATATCGATGAACGGCTGCTCACTGAAATTGCTGTTGAAACCGGTGGTAATTATTTCCGTGCAACCGATAATGAAACATTAAGCAAAGTGTATGCTGATATTGATCAATTGGAAAAATCAAAAATAGAAACCAGCAGCTATGCACGCTACAAAGAAGAATTTTATCCATTTGCCATAGCTGTTGTACTACTGTTATTGATTGAGGCCTGGTTGCGGTATAAAGTGTTACGGAAGTTTCCTTAGAATGCCACGGAGGCACGGAATACACGGGATTTTAATAAACTACCCTTTTAATATCAAGTTTTGTTCTTCCAAAGTTTAGGATCAATCCAACTTTACAGCCAGAGCATTTTAAATAATTTATCGTTTGTGCGTAATCCTCATCAGCAATTCCATCTTTTGCTTTGATTTCCAGGATTACATTACTAAATACTACAAAATCAGCATAGAATTTATGTGGTAGTATGATGTCTTTATAAGGAATGCTATACATTTTCTCACGTGTATATTCATGATTTCTGCGTTTGAACTCATATTCGAAAGCATCCTTGTAAACAATTTCTAGAAATCCATGTCCAAGTATCTTATGAATTTCTATTCCTGCGCTGATTATTTTATCTGTCTCTTCTTTTAATGGAAAATCTGCGAGTCTGATGTCTGATGTCATATAGTTTGTATTTGCTTGTCAAAATAGCAAGCTCTAATAGTAAAT
>CAYMSG010000356.1:0-4360 GCA_964392955.1 uncultured Chitinophagaceae bacterium
TTAGTTTCAAAAAACTCATTGATACGCTTGATTGGAGTGCAAGACATAGTATTCCCATTCAACTCTCGTTACCACCGCTGGGTCCCTTGCAGGTAGGCCCGGCTATCAGTTACGATGAAACATGGCATTCCCGCACATTCATCCGACAGTGGAATCCAGATTCCAACAGGGTTGAAACAATTGGTCAAAAAGGGTTTTACACCGAACGGCAAATGAGCTTTGGTTTAAACTTCAGCACTGCTTTATTTGGTACAATGAATTTCAAAAAAGGAAATGTAAAAGCCTTGCGACATGTGATACGTCCCACATTTGGTATGGGCTACCGGCCCGATCTAAACAGGGCAAAATGGTACCGTGCACAAGTTGATTCAACCGGGCGTGAATTGTGGTTCGATAAATTCAATGGTTCGCAGGTGGCCAATATCCCCGACGGACGATCAGGCTCCATCAATTTTGCCATTGATAACAATCTTGAGTTGAAAGTAAAAGACAAAAAAGATACCAGTGCAGCAGCTGATAAAAAAATACGATTGATCGATGGATTTGGTATGAGCACCAGTTACAATTTACTGGCCGATTCGTTTGGGTTAAGTGATTTTAATTTTTACCTGCGCAGTAATTTGTTCGAAAAGATCAATTTAACCGCCGGCGCAAATGTTTCGCCTTACCAGATCGATCAGGCAACAGGTTTCAGAAAGCAACAGTACGCCTGGCAAGGTGATAAGTTTTCACTGGGAAGATTTTCCAGCGGATTTGTATCGGTAAGTACACAGTTCAAGAGCAAACCGAAAGATGAAAAGAAACAGAAAGAAAAAGAAGACATGGAACGCAACCGGCGTAATGATTTCGATGATCAGAGCCGTGAGTTAAATGCCATCCAAAATAACCCAGGTGAGTTTGTTGATTTCAATATTCCATGGAGTTTAAACCTGTCGTACTCATTAAACCTTACACGCATGTTGAAGCTCGATTACTCCGGGTTTGAAACGATGGTGACACAATCAATCAATTTCAATGGCGATTTCAATTTAACGGAAAAATGGAAAGTGCAAGCCAATGGTACGTTTGATATTCAAACCGGCACACTGCAATATTTAACCACTTCTATTTCGAGAGATCTGCATTGCTGGCAGTTGGCCATCAACGTAACACCGATCGGCCCCATCCGTTCATTCAATATCAGCATCAGTCCCAAGTCAGGCCTGTTGCGTGATCTGCGTATCAATCGTTCACGGATGTTCTATGCCAATCTTCCGCAGTTTTAAGTATGAGAGTTGATTTTTATCCTGGTTTGTTTTGTTCAATGTAGTTCCACATCAAACCAAACACCTGTTCCTTGAGTTGTTTTACATCCGTCATTTGCAGGCCGTTGGTTGCAACCGGATCTAAAAAATGCATTTCAATTTTTGATGGCCAGAAAAAAAATGCTTTGTGTTGTGGCAATACTTTTTTTGTGTTGAACAACACAGCGGGCACCACTGCTTTGTTTGCCTCAATGGCTAAACGAAAGGCTCCATCTTTAAATTCCTTGAGAGGCTGATTGGTTTTGTTACGTGTGCCTTCGGGATAAATACACATGTGCAAACCCATATCCAATACTTTACGCATGTACGCATAACTTTTCAAGCGGCTGTCTTCGCTTTTACGATCTACCAATACACTTCCCCTGCGATAGATCAAACCAAATAATGGAATTTTTGCCATTTCAATTTTTGCAATGGTTTTATTGGCACCAGGAATACCGGGCGATGTAACCGGTACATCCATGAAGGAGTTGTGATTACACACCACTACATAGTTTTCGCCTTTCTTAAATTTCTCTTTCCCTTTTATTACAAGACGAATCCCTGCCAGTGGCAGCCATACGGCCATCCAAATTCTTGAAAGTGCAATAAAGAGACGGGTGCGTTTCGGCTCGGGATACAAACCTAATATCCAGGTAGGCAATAAGATGATGAGCATGGTTGTGATGAACGTAAGCAGGGCCCATGCGGCAAAGATTCGACCGAGTATATTCTTAATCAGGTTCATGGTAATTTCCAGTCTATGGGTTCTAATCCTTCTTTCAATAACAGCTCATTGGTTTTTGAAAAATGTTTGCATCCAAAAAAACCATTGTATGCGCTGAGGGGTGAGGGGTGTGCTGCTTTTAGTACATGGTGTTTTGTTTCATCAATCAGGCTTTGTTTTTCCTGTGCAAACTTGCCCCATAACAGAAACACTACCCCTTTTTTATGATCCGATATTTTTTGAATCACAGCATTGGTGAAATTTTCCCAACCAATCTTGGAATGACTGGCCGCTTCGTTGGCACGGACTGTTAAGAAGGCATTTAATAACAACACACCCTGTTGTGCCCATTTGGTTAAGTTGCCATGGCGGGCCGGCATACCAACGCCCATATCGGTTTCAATTTCTTTGTAAATGTTGATGAGAGAGGGCGGTGGCTGAACGCCATCCTGCACCGAGAAGCAAAGACCGTGTGCCTGTCCGGCACCGTGATAGGGATCTTGTCCCAGGATCACTACTTTCACATGGTCGAATGGTGTTTGGGCAAATGCGTTAAAGATGAGCGGGCCGGGCGGATAAATGGTTTTGCCCTGTACCCGTTCTGTTTTTAAGAACGTAACAATTTGCTGGAAATACGCTTTGGTAAATTCTTGTTTGAGTTCTTTTTTCCAGCTCTCTTCGATCTGAACATCCATGCACAAATGGTTTGGATGCAATGGTACTAAAAATTATCTTTGCTGCCTCTTTATCAAAAGCTGGTCCGGTAGCTCAGCTGGATAGAGCATCCCGATTTCTAAATCGGGAGGGTCACAGGTTCGAAGACGCTACTACATATTTATAAAACAGCTGGTCCGGTAGCTCAGCTGGATAGAGCATCAGCCTTCTAAGCTGAGGGTCATTGGTTCGAATCCAATCCGGATCACAAATATCAAATCCCGTTGAAACACGGGATTTTTTTATGCCAGCCTGTTGCTACATATTATTCAGCCGTAAACTCAATAAGTATTATGTCGGTTCAACATCCGACATTGAACGTCGCCTGGATGATCATAACCGAGGTAAAGAAAAGTTTACAAGAACAGGAATACCGTGGCAATTGGTTTATACAGAAACCTTCGAATTACTGTCAATGGCCCGACGAAGAGAGTTGGAAATTAAGAAGAAGAAAAGCCGTAAATACATTGAGTCGCTGATTCGCTCAGCTGGGTAGAGCATCCCGATTTCTAAATCGGGAGGGCATTGGACGAATCCAATCCGGATCACAAATATCAAATCCCGTTGAAACACGGGATTTTTTTATGCCAGCCTGTTGCTACATATTATTCAGCCGTAAACTCAATAAGTATTATGTCGGTTCAACATCCGACATTGAACGTCGCCTGGATGATCATAACCGAGGTAAAGAAAAGTTTACAAGAACAGGAATACCGTGGCAACTGGTTTATACAGAAACCTTCGAATTACTGTCAATGGCCCGACGAAGAGGCTTGGAAATTAAAAAGAAGAAAAGCCGGAAATATATCGAATCGCTGCTCAGCTCAGATGGATAGAGCATACCGATTTCTACATCGGGAAGATATTGGACGAACTTAACCGGAGCAATGATCATTTTTCTTTTTACAGAGTTAATAATTGCTGGCAGAATAATCCCAACTATTTCCATCAACCTTACAACGTTTACTGATTTTTGGGAGATCAGCTTTTTTCGTTAAACAGGGTTGTGTTCTTCAAATACTTCATTTAAAAATTAATTATTTAATATGCCCGTTTTAAAAAAAGGTCCTATATTCACTTTTTTGAGACAGTAATTGTTCGCTTGCAATTAAACTGAATCCGTACCAATCTCCTCCAAAAAATCAATGCTGCTTTAACACTACGTCCAACACGGGCTATATTCTGTTTCATTATTCCAATTCCTCTGAATAGCTGTATCCTGCCTTCTTGAGATCAACAGCAATCACAATCATTTGCTTACTTTAAAAAATCTACAAATGCAGAAGGTTTTAGGCTTATGCCTGTTTTTATTTATTGCTCACACAGCATCATCACAAGTATATGTACAAGCCGGTGCCGGTGTTACCAGCAAAGCCAATTTTGGCGGCGATCTTGGTTTAGGGTTTGTTGCAAAGAAAACAACGTTTGCTGTTGGTTATTTCGCCATGATGGATAGTGGTGAACCATTAATGTTAAATGTACAGGCCGGCTACAGAATTACCAGCAACTGGCGCTTGTATGGAGGGTATGTTCGAAAGCATTCCTCAGATCTTATGAAGAGTCAAAATTCAAATTCATGGATCGGTGGAATAGAATACAATACGAACCGATTTAAAAAAGGAAACTTTTACTATTC
>CAYMSG010000357.1:0-4349 GCA_964392955.1 uncultured Chitinophagaceae bacterium
CTGTTGTAGCAGCAATGGTTGCATACACATACCCGTACTCATCCATGTGTGCATCTGCAATACCCATTGCCAGCAATTCGTTTACCAACATACCAGACAGCTCTTTTTGCTTTGCTGTTGTAGGCGTTGTGCTACTCTCCGGATCGCTCTGGGTATCCACCTGTACATAACGCATCAACCGATCTGCTGTTCCAAACTTGTTTTCTACTGCCATACACTTATTTTTGAAGTTGTAAAATAACAGCGTTTCATCGCACATACCAAAATCAACTGCATGCAAACATCTCCTGTAGTACAAAAAGGCTGGTTACGTGTTCTGCTTTTTATGATCGCTTACCTGTTGTTTATTTTTTTTGGCAACAGCATCCTGGGTTTGCTGATTGTGCTATTGGGGTTAAATGAAAATAACGAAACACTTTTTTACAGCAGCATCTTACTCAACTTTTTTATAGCGTTGATCCTTGTGGCATCGTTCCGCAAAGTGTTTGATCACAAATCGTTCAAGAGTCTTGGTTTTTTGTGGGAAGGTTTCGGTAACGAACGGGCCAGCGGTTTTCTTACCGGCATCTTACTCATCAGCAGTATGGCAACGGTATTATGGGCATTGGGATTGCTGCAATGGTTTCCTGCTTCTGTTGAACTGCCCGATTTTGTATTGGTTACTGTTATCATGATCGTAGTGAGTTTTGCGGAGGAAATGGTTTTTCGTGGTTACATTTTAAACAACCTGATGCAGTCGATGCCGAAGCAGGCAGCACTTTACACATCCGCTGTATTGTTTGCCGTGTTTCATTCGCTTAATCCAAATTTCAACCTCATTGCATTCATCAATATTTTTATAGCAGGTGTATTATTGGGCTGCAATTATATCTACACCCGCAATTTGTGGTTTGCCATCTTCTTCCATTTCAGCTGGAATTTTTTCCAGGGACCGGTATTGGGTTTTGAGGTAAGTGGACTCGAACTTCCTGCATTACTGGAACAAAACCTCAAAGGTTCTATTTTACTTACCGGCGGCGATTTTGGACTGGAAGCATCGTGGCTGGCTACCTTTACAATGGCTTTGATGACGATTGTTTTGTTTCTGGTATTTCAGCGCAAGTACAACGAAGCTGTTGAATAATTGTTAACAAAGGGCTTGCATTTAGTAAACGGTTTTTCTACTTTACTTCTTCATCAAAAACCAACGAACATGAAGAAGATTCTTATTGGCGGCCTGGTAGGCGGCATCTTGCTTTTTGCCTGGCAAACTATTTCTTTCGCAGTTGCTAATCTTCATGACAAAGGACAGGCGTACACTCCAAAACAAGACAGCATTCTTCAGTTTCTGAATAATTCAGGGCTGGAAGAAGGCACTTATTTTATGCCCCGGCTTCAGAATGAAAATTCATCAGAAGAAATGGAAAAGTTCATGAAAGAAGTGGATGGCAAACCATGGGCGCAGTTGAGTTATTACAAAGCATGGAACCTGAACATGGGTATGAACATGATGCGAGGTCTTTTTGCCAACATCATTATTGTAGTAGGGCTCTGCTGGATTTTTGCAAAGATCAGCAATGGCAGCTTCAGCACGTTTTTCACTGCAAGCCTCATTGTTGGGATCATTGCTTTCACAAATGGTCCGTACACCGGTCATATCTGGTATCCCAAGCATGATATTACAGCCTATTTTATGGATGCAGTCGTAAGTTGGGGTTTGGTAGGTACTTGGCTGGGCTGGTGGATGAGGAGAAAGTAGATAGTAGGAAATACAAAAGTCCAAAGTTGAAGAACATTCAACTTTGGACTTTTTGCTATCGGCTATTAACTAATAACTATCGGCTTATTTTACGGCATCACGATCAATCCTTTCGAATCGATCTCTACCATTTCAATATCAAACACAAGTTCTTTACCCGCCAACATGTGGTTTGCATCCAACACCACAATCTCTTCCTGTACATCAGTAATCGTAACAGGAAACTGCTGACCGGCACTGTTGTTCATCATTAACTGCATGCCAACTTCCGGCGCCATATCATCGGGAAAATTTGTACGTGGAAATTCAATGATCATTTGTTCATTGCGTTCGCCGTACGCTTCATGTGGCGGAATATTGATTGTTTTTTTATCACCAATGGTCATGCCTACTACCGCATCATCAAAACCTTTGATCATCATTCCGGCACCCACTTCAAACTCAAGCGGCTCACGGCCTGCACTTGAATCAAACTGCTCACCTGTTGTCAACTTACCGGTGTAATGCACACGTACGGTATCACCTTTTTTTGCCTGCTGCATAATTTTATAATTTCCGTCAAAATTACTGGCAAATGCCAGCCCTGCCAATAAATTTTTTTTACCGCACTATTTGTGCAACTTTGAGCTACAAACCGCTCGGAATGAAACGATTCTTCTTTTTCTTGGCTCTGGTGGCTGTGGGTACAGCCCAGGCGCAGCAAAAACACAAACGATCAGGCTACAACCGCGGCTCCATCAAAAACAGGGAATTTCAAACAGGTGCCGAAAACATGGGACAATACCTGCACCTGCTCAAAGGGAAAGGCGTTGCCATTTTTGCAAATCAAACTTCGGTTGTTGGTAAAACCCACCTCGTAGATACATTACGCAAACTGGGTGTTAACATTAAAGTGATCTTTGGGCCCGAGCATGGGTTTCGTGGTACGGCTGATGCAGGTGAAAAGATCGGCAATTACAAAGATGAGAAAACAGGCATCCAGGTAATATCACTCTATGGCAGCAAACGCAAACCATCCAAAGAAGATCTGAAAGATGTGGATGTAATGTTGTTTGATATACAGGATGTAGGTGTGCGTTTTTATACTTTCATTTCATCGTTGGAATATTACATGGAAGCAGCAATGGAATACGGTAAGTATATGATTGTATTGGATCGCCCTAATCCCAATGGACATTTTGTAGACGGACCTGTTTTAGAACCTGCTTACAAATCATTCGTTGGCATGCAACCGGTACCAGTTGTGTATGGCATGACAATTGGCGAATACGCACAAATGATCTTTGATGAAGAATGGATCGACCCGAGATTGTATGAAATTGCAGGCAAGCATGGTAAGTTTGAATTAACGGTAATTCCCTGTAACAATTACACACATGCTACCAAATATGAACTGCCCATCAAACCTTCTCCCAACTTACCCGATATACAATCGATCTACCTTTACCCTTCCACTTGTTTTTTTGAAGGAACTGTTTTGAGTGAAGGACGTGGCACCAATATTCCTTTCCAGATATTCGGTCATCCCTCCTTACCAAAAACATTGAAGCCATTTACGCCACGCAGCAGAGATGGTGCAAAAGAACCAAAGTTTAAAAACCAGGTTTGCTATGGTTGGGATTTAAGTGGACCAAAAGATAAGGTTTTCTATACTGCAGGAAGTAAAGTTCAGGTAAAGTGGTTACTGGAAGCATATCAACTTTTTCCGAAAAAGGATGATTTTTTTCTTGCAGCAGCAAGCGGCAAACCAACCGATTTCTTTTTTAATAAACTGGCGGGCAACAGCACGCTGATGCAACAGATCAAAGATGGTAAAACGGAAGAAGAAATTCGTAAAAGCTGGGAACCGGCTTTAAAGAAGTTTAAAGCAATACGCAAACGATATCTGATCTATAAAGATTTCGAATAATCAACACAACAAAAAAGCAACTCATTACTCATCGCTCATCACTCATCACATGATCACAGTACTTCACCCCTGGCATGGCGCTCATTACGGACCATCGGCTCCTGACCGTGTAAATGCATTGATTGAAATTTCCCAAGGCAGCCGCAGTAAATATGAAATTGATAAAGACACAGGGCTGCTCAAACTTGACCGTGTTATCTTCTCTTCGTTTATCTACCCCGTTAACTACGGTTTTATTCCGCAAACCTTAGGACAGGATGGTGACCCATTGGATATATTGGTCATTTGTTCTCAATCCATTCAACCCTTGTGCCTCGTTGAAGCAACTGTAATTGGTAATATGCAAATGATCGACCAGGGTGAACGTGATGACAAAATTATTGCCGTTGCCAGTAACGATCCAACGGTAAAACATATTAGTGATATTGATGAACTGCCTGATCATTTCTTCCACGAGTTGAAGCATTATTTTGAAGAATACAAAGTGCTGGAGAATAAAGTAGTGGAAATCGATAATTTTCAGAACAAAGCAGAAGCTTTTAGCATCATTGAAGAAGCCATTGAATTTTACAAAGAGAAATTCCGGGACAAACTATAATTCACATGCAAACAAAAAAAATGGATACATCAATTATTATTACAGTCCTCATTATTGGACTGGCAGCCGGTATTCTTGGCGGCATGGTAGGTGTTGGTGGCGGG
>CAYMSG010000358.1:0-4335 GCA_964392955.1 uncultured Chitinophagaceae bacterium
GCCCCTTTAGAGTTGTATGCCACCACCACTGAGTATTTACGATTGTCTTGTTCATTGCTGTGCAAATATGTCGAAGGATAATTGAACTGCAAAATTTTTTTTAACGCTTTCCACTGCCGGAAAAACGAACGAATGTTTAACTTGCTGCTGTTTTAGACAGTTTTACAACGATCATCTTAAAAAAAATACAATATGAAACGATTTGCATGGCTCACTGTAATTGCTGTTACCGCTATTACACTTTCATCGTTTTCCCTTTTCCAGGATGAAGCGGATGCGATTGTGGGAGTTTGGAAAAACGGCGAAGGAACAGGTATGATCCGTATTTACAAAAACGGCGACAAGTACCAGGGAAAAATTGTTTGGCTGAAAGAACCTAACGATCCTGACACCGGACAACCCAAGCTGGATAAAAACCACCCGGATGAAGCAGTTCGTACACGACCGGTACTGGGGCTCATTAATACCTGGGGCTTTGCTTACAAAGGAAAAAAAGTATGGGACGATGGAAAAATATACGATCCTAAAAACGGGAATACGTACGATTGCACCATGAAGCTGAAAGATCAAAACAGTTTAGAAGTGCGGGGATATATTGGTGTATCGCTCATTGGCCGTACCGATGTCTGGACACGGCAAGTATCGAAATAAAAAAAGAAACCCGCCACTGGCGGGTTTCTTTTTTATGGACTTACAAAGTTTAAACTCACATTTACAAAAAAAGGATTGGTTAGCTTACTTCTGAAAAATAACTGATCGTCTTTGCTTGCATCGTATTTGTTCATCACATCGTATCGCCAGTTGTACCGTAACCCCGTTTGTACGTTAAGCCAAACAAACCCGAACAGGCGTTTATCCCACATGATTCTTGGTTTCAATTCGCCACGCTGTATAAACACTTCTCCATTCGGACTGGGCGTACGCATCCAGTACTGATTACCCTCCAGTTCATATCCCAGCTGTAACATATTGGATGTAGAAAAATTATACCGTAAATGACCACGTGCCGGCAATAACAGTTCCATACCCCAGGCATCGTTAAACGTTTTATTCCACAAAAGAATCGGAACTACGATGGCTTGTCCGGCACGGTACGTTCTGGATACACCAATCCCAAACATGTTCTTTTCTGATTTCTTCCAGCCATAAATGGCAGCACCACTATACGTTATTGCCCGGTTGTTTACTTCTTTCAAATTTTCAAACACACCGTTTACATCGGCACTTGCCTGGAAAATGAGAAAGTTTTTTTCATTGAGTGGCTTGAAAATGGTTGTATTAATACCGGCTGTATGCATGCCTTTATCATTCAATTTACTGATAAACGGATTTGAAGTACTTCCTTCAAACCGATACGCACTCTGCCAGTAATTGGCTCCCATCTGCCAGATCACTTTATTGGTTGAAACAACAGGGATATTGACCTGCGCACGTAACCCTGCAAGACGGTTGGCTTTAGATGTCTGTAGTGCCAGAAAGGTAGGATACAATGGAACACCCGGCATATCAAAAGCGGCATGATACTCATAGCCAATACTTACAATGCGGTTCGGAGTCTGGTTCAATACCTTTTGTGTGGCATAACGTTTCACACCGGCAGCATCACCAAAAGCATTGTAATCAATATTATCTTCCACTGAACTGGTATCGGTTACCTGTGCAACTGCAAGACTGCTGGTGAACAGGAAAGCAAGCAAGATCGTTTGTTTCATATGCATAAAAATAAATTCAATTAGCAAAGATAGCTATTGAAGATCGTTCACTTTACAACCATACCACTTTATCAGGTTGTTCCAATGCATATCGTTTGATCATATTGCGGACAAAATCATACTCCGGGTATTCCTGCAATTGATTCCGCAACTCATCTTTTGCAGTAAAATGAAAATCAGGCGGCACATAACCCATTCCATAAAAACGGCCGCTTTCCATTAAAATGCAACTATCCTGGTGGTTGAAATAAGATCGTTCACGTATAGCAAAACTGGGCAGTTCCTGCGTGAGTTGTGCAATTGCGTTTTGCACACGTTTATTGTATTCAGCTACATCTTCGGCACCGGCGCAGGCTCCTCTGCAACCATCAGCACTGCATACAGGATCGGTTGAACGATCGATAAAACAAAGTTTATTACACAATTGAAATTCCTTTACCAACCGCTTCAATTCTGTTATTCCTTCATGCCGGCTATAGAACAAATGAACAGCAGAAAGATGTTTGTGCTTACGGTCAACTGCTAACCGCATATACCCTCTTCCATCTTCAAACAAATACAAACCATAACTTGCTTCGTAGCCTTTAATGGCCCGGTTGTATTTTGGCCAAAGCCGTTTTATTTCGATGGTTTCCAGTACGGAAGCCATTAATTCCGTACCGCATTGCTGATAGGAAATGCGGTGTATGTTTCGTTGGAATTCCTGCCGTTGTTTACTGGGTTTATTATTGGAAAAATGACTGGTTACACGTTTCTTCAACTGCACTGCTTTTCCCACATAAACAATCTTATCTTTTGCATCATGAAAATAATATACACCCGGAGTAAGCGGTAACTGATCAATATCTTCTTTGTTGAGGTGTAATGGCAGGTATTGTTCTTTCGATTGTTTTCCCAGCATTGTATGCAGGTGATTGTTCACATCATTCTTGCGCAACAGTTCCAGCAATTGAACCGTAGCTTTTGCATCACCGGCAGCCCGGTGCCTGTTGTACAACGGAATTTCAAAATGACGGCAAAGATTACCGAGACTGTACGATGCAAGTTTTGGAAAGATCTTGCGTGCATACCGAACCGTGCATAATTTTTTACAGTTCAAATGATAACCCAGCGATTGCAACTGGTGATTGATGAACGAATAATCGAAGTTGACGTTATGCGCCACAAATACTTTACCCTGGAACATTTCTACCAGGCGGGGTGCAATTTCTTCGAACGAGGGAGCCAGCTGTACCATTTCATCGGTAATGCCGGTAAGCGATTGTACAAAGCGGGGAATGGATTGGTGTGGATTGACAAGCGTTTCAAAACTATCCACAACTTGCTGACCATCAAAAATATATACAGCTATTTCAGTAATTCCATTTGAAGCCGCATACCCACCTGTTGTCTCAATATCTGTAATGGCGTAAAGCATATTCGTGTAAGAAGCACAAACAGCAAATTAAAATAAAAGAGGCAGATTCTTTGCAGGCTGCAAAAACTAAAGTAAATTCGTATAAGATTTACCTCTACCACTCCTGTAAGAACTCAACAGACCATTAGAATTCCGTATTACCTGTGAAGTAATTTGTAACCTTCTAAACTTAAAAGTTATGGCATCAAATTCATCACAAATGAGTGACACAGTGAAAACTACAATTTTTGTAATTGTTTTTTTTGCAGCGATTGCATTGATTACCTTATTAATGTTCAGTTAATCAACTGCCTATGATAAGAAATTTACGCAACTGCTGTTCGTAAGAGCAGCGTGGTAACTTATTCTCAATTTTTTTAAAGCTCCGGAAACGGGGCTTTTTCTATTCTACACAGCTCGTTATCAAAGTATTCCTTCGGCCAATGCGCCCTGCTTTCCTTAACTTTGCACACCAAAAAAAAGATACATCCTGCATGGAACTGAGTAAGAATTTTGAATACAAGGCATCCGAAGAAAAATGGTATAGCTACTGGAACAGTCAGAAGTATTTCAACAGTACGCCCGATGAGCGGGAACCGTACACGATCGTGATACCTCCCCCCAATGTAACAGGAGTATTGCATATGGGACATTGTCTAAACAATACCATTCAGGATGTGCTTATTCGCCGTGCCCGTATGCAGGGCAAAAATGCTTGTTGGGTTCCGGGTACCGACCACGCTTCCATTGCCACCGAAGCCAAAGTGGTGCAAATGCTCCGTGAAAAAGGAATTCAGAAAGCATCGATCAGCCGGAACGAATTTTTGAAACACGCCTGGGAATGGAAAGAAAAATACGGCGGCATAATTCTACAGCAGTTGAAAAAACTCGGCTGCAGCCTCGATTGGGACCGCACCAGTTTTACCATGGATGATGATTACTATAAGAGTGTAATCAAAGTATTTATTGATCTGCACAAGAAAGGTATTATCTACCGTGGCTTACGCATGGTAAACTGGGACCCGGTTGGTAAAACAGCCTTGAGCGATGAAGAAGTGATTTTTAAAGAAATTGATTCAAAACTTTATTATGTAAAATATCAATTCGCCGATAACAGCAACCAGTTCATTACCGTTGCCACTACAAGACCGGAAACCATTTTAGGCGATGTTGCCATTTGTGTTAACCCGGATGATGAACGTTACAAAGCATGGATCGGCAAAGAAG
>CAYMSG010000359.1:0-4328 GCA_964392955.1 uncultured Chitinophagaceae bacterium
AAACAACAAAATCTAACGACGGAGGGATTGATGGGATTATCAACGAAGACAAACTTGGCCTTGACAAAATTTATATTCAGGCAAAACGATTTAACGAAGGGAAGGTTAGAGAAAAGGATATTAGAAATTTTATCGGAGCAATGAGTGGAGATACAAATAAAGGCGTGTTTGTTACTACATCGGATTTTGATGAAAAGGCACTTGAGAAAGCAAGATCTGCTCATCATAAAATCATTTGTATTGATGGACAAAAGTTGGTAACACTTATGCATGAATTTAATGTTGGAATTCAGGTAAGAACAACTTATGAAATTAAACAAATTGATGAGGATTTTTTTGATGAACAGTAAGATGTCGGTGCTTCTTATATCGATTTCTCATTTAGAATCTCTGTTTAGCGCAAGCGTCCCTCTTGTGTTCTCATTAAACGAAACAAAAAAATGGCGCAAGCATTTCGCTTGCGCCAGCTACAATCATCTTAAAATTCTTGTTTCCTTACTTCCTGGCAGCCGCCTGCATCTCAGCTGTAACAATGGTTGCCAGCAAACGTCCTTGGGGTGCTTCTTTGGAAGAGTAGTAAAGCGATACTGCAGCAGTACCTGCTTTTTTCTGCGAAGCAAGTATATCTTTTACCGCCACGGTTATGGCAAAGTTTTTTCCTTCGCTGTTGTTAAACTGCCAGTGCTTCACTACTTCCTGTCCGGCTTTTTTTAATTCCAGTACACGGTTCTTACCTGCCATGCCGCAGTGGTAATATTTTACCTGCAGTTCCTGTTGCGATGCATTCAGTTGAATGTGTTTCACCTGTTTCATCTGCTGATTAAATTGTTGCAGCACCAGTTTATTGTCAATATAAATTTCAAACCCTTCGCCACCCGTTGGCGATACAAACGAATACAGGAAGGAACTTGCTGCTAGAAGTACTACAACGGCCATCATCATTTTCGGTTTCATGTTATAAGGTTTTTGGTGATGTAGATAAATGACAGTACAAAGGAAGAAAAGCTTTGCAGGATGTTATAATCAGTTTGACGAAAGGGTACTGTTGCTTGATGTAGTGCTGTAATGCAGGGTTGCCAACCTTCCAAAGGTTGGCAACCCTTGTACCGGCGTGGCAAATTTTCTTATTCAACCATTTCTCGTCATCTTCGCAGTCGTAAATTTTAAATAAGTCGAATTATGCGCATCGAAGATTTTTTAAGCAAACTCCGCAGCAATCCCGAAAGCATAGCTTTTACAGATACGATTGAAGTAATTGACAGCAATTACAATTTTACACCTGTACGTTTTACCAACGGCACAGCAGTGAACGAAGCCGGCACCAATTCCGGTTCCTGCAAATTGTTCTCCTTTGCCAAACTGCAGAGGTTGAGTAAAGAAGAAACGCTGGCCTGCTTTGGTGATTACTATCGGGTAGATGTGTTGCAACATCCCGATGCAACCAATCATGCCAATATCCGTAATTTCATGGCAACAGGGTGGGAGGGCATTCGTTTTGATGCAGAAGCCCTGCAACCAAAATAAACGGATCGTCTATGTCGCTTTTTCGTCTTATACCCGATAAACACGATGTACTGCAGGATCATAATATTCCTGAAGAGAAGCATACATTCCGGCGGAAATTGTACATCATTATTTTTCAGAGTGTAACACCGGCCGGCCGGTTGTTCGATATTGGTCTTTTTATTTTGATATTGGCCAATATCGCTTTGCTCATTCTTGAAAGCGTGCATCCTTTAGCCGAGAATTATGAACAGTTGTTTCATGTGCTCGATTATTTTTTCATGACTGTTTTCAGTATTGAATACCTGTTGCGGTTGTATTGTGTTCGGGAAGCAAAAAAGTACATGCGTAGCTTTTATGGTGTAGTGGACCTGTTAGCGATATTGCCATCGTACGCCGAATTCTTATTGCCCAACTCGCATGTGCTCATGATCATCCGTTCGTTCCGTTTGCTGCGGGTGTTTCGCATCTTCCGCATGGTGCGGTTTTTAGATGAAAGCCGGTATATGATTTTTGCGTTGATCAAGGGCTTTAACAAGATCATGGTGTTTTTGTTTTTCATTGTATTGCTTACGGTATTTCTTGGCTCGCTCATGTATGTGCTGGAGCATGAGAAAAATGCAGGCTTCTATAATATTCCGCAAAGTATTTACTGGGCCATTGTAACGATTACTACGGTTGGTTATGGTGATGTGGCACCGGTTACCGCCATGGGCAAAGTGGTGGCTTCGTTCATCATGATCCTTGGTTATGCCATCATTGCCGTGCCAACGGGCATCATGTCTGCATCGCTGGTATCGCAATACAGGGAAATGGACCGGGGCGACAGAATTTGTCCGCAATGTAAAAACGATGAGAATGCAGATGATGCTGTGTATTGCAAAAAATGCGGTACAGAATTGCCGGAAAAAGTAAAGAAACAAAAACAGGAAAAAGATGATGTTGGTTAAACGGGTAACTGCGTCAGCATCGATTTTCAAACTGCAATTAAACATTCAATAAATTGGTACATGATTGTCAACCGGCAGCATTTTGATATTGCAAACAGATGTGTGATTGAGAAACTGGTAGTACAAACACCCATGCGGTACGGTGCGTTGTTGCAGAACGAAGCCTGTTTTCTTCATTTCAAAAGCGGAGCAGTTGTTCTTTCTTCTTCACATACTAAAACAACCGTTACCTCGTCGGAAAGTATTTTGCTCAACTGCGGTAATTATTTTGCTGACCTGTTAAAACATTCTTCCAGTGGTACCGTAGAAATTGTTGCGGTGCATTTGTATCCCGATTTGCTCAAAGAGATTTACAAAAATGAAATTCCTCCCTCGTTCAAACTGCGGACCAACAATTTGCGATCGAACAGGATTGAAAACACATCGCTCATCACACATTTTATTGACAGTCTTACCGTGTATTTCGAAAATCCTGCTGTTGTTTCGTCCGATCTCATTATACTGAAAGTAAAAGAGCTGCTGTTGTTGTTACTGCAAACCGATCAGGCAGCATCGGTGGCCGATTTAATTGCCCGGCTTTTTACAACACGAGAAGTTAACATCAAAGACACGGTACAGGCGCATTTGTTTTCCAATCTGTCAGTTGCTGAGCTGGCAACGCTTGCGGGTTTCAGTCTTTCTTCTTTCAAACGTGAATTTCAAAAGCTCTTCAACGATTCACCTGCGAATTATATCAAAACAAAACGAATGGAAGAAGCGAAAAGACTGTTGGCCTTTTCTTCACTTACGGTATCAGAAATTTGCTATGAGGTTGGCTATGCTGATGTATCGCATTTTACAAAGCTGTTCAAAGCACAGGTCGGCACTTCGCCGCTTACTTACCGGAAAAATACAGTTCATTGAGCTGAACCAGACAAACCGTTTTTTGAACCGTGCAGCCAATACAGGTTGCAGGCAGTGCTGTTGCTTTGCCGAAAATAAAAAATCATGAAGGCTGAAAAAATTATGCTGCCGGTTACTGTTTTGTTAGGAGTATCAATGTTTGCATTTGGAGTGCTTAAATTTTTTGATCCGTTTAAGGGTTGGTATGCGGTACAGATTGATGAAAGTGGTTTGGGTAATCGTTCTAACTGGTTGGGTATTACAGGTGAAATTGCAGCAGGTGTTATGTTGTTGAGCAGTATTCTTTTTCGCCAGCAATTGTCTTTGCAATTATTTCGTGTGTTGTTAACCGCTGCTTCGGTGTTAATTATTGCCATGATGCTGACGGGTATTTATGTACATCTGCACAGCAATGTTCCGGCAAGCGTATTGCCATTAAAAATCAAACCGCCTTTTATTCCGGGCGGCTTTTTGTTGCTGGCAGTGGTGAATTTGGTTTTGGTGCAGCAAAGGAAGAAGAGTTCTGAAGTGAAATAGGAAAAATGAGTAAAGGGTTGCCAACCTTATGCAAGCTGTAAAACAAATAGGAGTGTATTAAAAAAGGTTGGCAACCCTATGGGTTTAGTCTATACTTATCCTGTTCAATATCCCTGTAAACAATTCTGATTCATCATCAATCCATGATTGTTGCTCATCCGAATCTATGAATTGCACAATGAGTTTGTTCGGGCCTTTTATTTTAAACAAGAAAATACTTGGTAGTTTTGTTTCTGAATTATTATCTCGATGAAGATATAGTACAAAACAATCTTTTTTGTTCTGAATAGTATAGTTATAATGAAATTGATTGCCGGGATTGAGTTTTACAGTGACAGTATTTTCGTTATGAAATAAGAAATCAACAGAAGGTATACTTGTTTGTGATCTCCCGTCTATCTCAGTGATCCATCTTCCGACCAAATTAGAGTTGTTGTTAAACGTAATCATATACCT
>CAYMSG010000360.1:0-4309 GCA_964392955.1 uncultured Chitinophagaceae bacterium
CAGCAATGCTGTACTGATAAGTATGGTTCCTGCCTGTAAATTCATATACAAAATATTGAGAGGAAAGCTACATGAACAAAAACGGAAAAACAAGAACGTTGATCATGTTTCCAACAAACAACGAATTCCCAAATCAGTTTTTGGAAGGCACTTTATAAATACGCTCCAGCATGGCACACACATCCGGATGTGTTACCTGCAGCAAAGCAGGCTGCTCGAAGAAATACTCGGAGATCACCGCAAAAAATTCAACAGGACTGGTAGCACCGTACTGATCAATGTCTGATCCTCCGTTTTTCATTCGCTGCATGGTTGTTTCCATCAGCTTTTTCCATTCGCCTGTGTATTTCCGTTCCAGGATAATTTCAGGAACACCATCCATGGTGCCGTCCATTTTATCAACCAGGTGCACAAATTCATGAATAGCGGTATTCCGTGTATCGTTATCATTGATGAATCCCTGCCGCAGTTGCCACTTGGTCAATACCATTACATGCTGCAGGGCACCCGTGCCCACCATACCTGCAATATTCCTGTCGGTACCATGCTGCTCAAAGTCTTCATTGAATGCGCCGGGATACAATAACACTTCGTGCAGGTTGATGTATTGCCAATCGTGAATATGAAATACAGGAATGATGGCTCCGGCAGCAATGAAGATGCGATCCATATCTTCCACTTCGGCATGAACGCCGGTGATCTTGACGGCTGCTAAAAACTGCTCCACCCGTTTTTCAAATGCCACTTTCCCACTATCATCCAACTGCCGGTAGAACTTGATATAATCCTGCAACAGCTCTTTGTAATTTTCAGGCAGCTGACTATGTGGTTTTGCCCGTCTGATGCGAAACGCAATCAGAATGGCCAATACCAACAACAACAGCACCACCAATATCTGAAAGACTAAGACCATCGTAAAGTGAAGATAAGTCTCTTTGCCGGCAAACAACTAAGATTTACCGGGTTGTACTATTACAATTTACAGCATTGCTACTTTGAATATTTAATTTCAACTATTATCTTTCTAGATCAATTTAAAGGAACTTGTCCCCACACCAGTCAATTCATCATTTACGCCTGACTTATGATATCTAAATTTTTGACGATACTCTACGTTGTTTGTTTTGTTTGTTCACAAGCAAGTGCACAAAACTTCAACCTCGTAAAAGACATCAACAGCACGTCTGCAAATATTGGTATTAGAACTAGCGAATTTGTTCAGGTAAACAATCAATGGTTTTTTGTTTCTTCTACAATAGAAGAAGGCAGCGAGTTATGGGTTACTGATGGCACAGCTGCCGGCACCCGCATTGTGAAAGATATTATAGTTGGAAAATCAGGAAGTTATCCCAGACTTCTGACAAAAGCTGGAAACTATCTTTTCTTTTTTGCCTATGGAAAAACATATTCAGGTAATGAGTTATGGAAAACAGATGGTACCGCAGCGGGAACAATACTTATAAAAAATTTGGGCAATGCTCAATACAATTTGGTGAGAGAAGAAACAATTGGATTTAATAATACATTCTTTTTTGTTTTTGAAGATGGTGTACATGGAGAAGAATTATGGAAAAGCGACGGAACAGAAAACGGGACCGGAATGGTGAAAGATATTGCTCCGGGTACAAGAGAAGCATATCCGTCACATTTTACGATTTACAACAACGAACTTTATTTCCATGTAAGAGACGGGCTCCTTCCAAGTATCTGGAAAACGGATGGCACTGCCAATGGTACCCAATCTGTAATAAATCAAACAGGCATAAACTACTTTTACAATGGTTCAATTCCATTTGCCGGCGGGTATATGTATTACTTTGTAAAAGAAAATTCGTTAAGTAATTATTCAATATGGAAATATAATCTCACAACTGCAGAGTCGGCTCTTATAAAAACCCTGCCTGTCAATTATTCTTACGGATTTCCAACTATTGTTACAGCCGTAAGTAACAAAGTTTGTTTTGGTATAAAAGACGACAATAATACACAAACACTTTGGGTTTCAGATGGAACATCAAACGGAACAACCCCGTTGAAAACATTCAAATCCAGTGGAACAGAAGATGCGATTAGAAATTTTACGGTATCAAACAACACCCTCTTTTTTTCTGCAACTATCGATTTATATGGTCATGAATTATGGAAAACAGATGGCACAATTAATGGCACGCAAATGATAAAAGACTTATTCCCCGGTGCAGAATCTGGACGTCCGGAAAAATTTGTAATAACGAATAACCAACTACTATTTCACACAAATAACAGTGGCGCAGGAGCTGCACTTTGGAAAAGTGATGGTACAGAAGCCGGAACAAGCATACTAAAACAAAACAGTGTACCTATGTATAATGCGGCACCATTCTATTACTCTACCACTTCATCAAACCTTTTAATTTTTTCATCTAACACTACTAATGGGCAGGAAGAAATATGGAAATCAAACGTTACAGTTGCAGGTACAACGGCCATCATCAATCACAGACCAGGAACAGCAAGTAGTGTAACATTTTTTTCGGAATTATTTAATCTTTCGAACAAGCTGCTTTTATTTACTACCAATGATGGTATATCGGGGGATGTATTTTGGAAAAGTGATGGCACAAATGCCGGTACAATTTTACTGAAAAACTTTTTCCCTTCTTCACATATTAATAATCATATTACTTTTTACGCAGAAATTAATGGATTTGCATACATGCATGTCTGGAATGTTTTTGGCCGCTCTGAGTTATGGAAAACGGATGGCACCGCAGATGGTACGCAACTTGTAAAATCAATACCAATCGAGAGTCATATCATAAAAGTAAACGAAATGCTTTTTTTCGCCGGCAGATCAAATGAAGGCCTGGAACTCTGGAAAAGCGACGGAACCCAGGAAGGAACAAAGATGGTGAAAGATATTAATCCACGACAATATATGAGTGGCAATCCATCGTACCTTACTAAAGTTGGAAATAACCTCTTTTTTGCTGCATCCGATTCCATATCAACCGAAGTAAACCTGTGGAAAAGCGATGGTACAGAGGCAGGTACCGTACGGGTAAAAAAAATTAAACAGATACAATCGGATTCTATAACCGGATTTAGTTTTTATAATGCAACGCAGGAAAAATTTATAGATATGAATGGTACTCTCTTTTTTATTGCTGATGACGGAATACATGGCATTGAACTTTGGAAAAGCGATGGCACAGAGGCTGGCACAGTAATGGTAAAAGATATTTATAAAAAAAAGGAGTATGACCCGGCCAGTATTTACCCACGTAGTTTAACCAATGTGAGTGGAACTCTTTTTTTTGTTGCCGCTGACTCTACCGACATCTTATCTCTCTGGAAAAGTAATGGCACTGAAATGGGAACTGTTAAAGTGAAAGAAATCAGTAATCCGTACACTTTTTACAGCATTTCAAACCTGATTGAAGTAAACGGAACTTTGTTTTTCCATGCCATTGATACTGCCCATTACAGGGAATTCTGGCGAAGCGATGGAACGAGTGCCGGAACATATATGATAAAAGATATTTGTCCGCTTACAACAGTAAATTCTCCGGGGCCTGGAACAAACATCAATGGAAAATTATACTTCAGTGCAAATGATGGAATTTTCGGCGAGGAAATCTGGAAAACGGATGGTACTGAAGCTGGCACTGCCTTAGTGCAAAATATAGGATCGCATGGAGGATCTGATCTATGGGGCTTTACCTTAGTTGGCAGTAAACTTTTTGTTGTCGCTACTACAAATCAGTATGGAACCGAACTGTGGGTTGCAGAAACAGGCACTGTAACAAGTATCCGTGAAGAAGAGAGCTTGACAACTTTCAAGATCTATCCTAACCCGGTTATAAATACGGTAACGGTGTCAACAACAATACAACAAGGCAGTAGCTATTGGACTCTTTTGAACTTGTCTGGACAAACAATTCTGTCGGGCTTAATTAAGTCAGGAGAAAAAAAATTCACTATCAACATGCAACATCTGGCAAAAGGAATGTATTTCCTGAAGATTCAATCAGAAAAGTCAGTTCACAACGTTACAAAGCTAATCAAACAATAATTTGTTATCTGTATAACTACTTACATATGAGGCCATCCTGAATATCCTACTCCGCTTTCAAATCCTTCAATCTTGCTTTTGCTTTGTTGAACACGTTACGGCCTTTGTCGATTCCGCTGCGCAGGCGTTTTTGCTCTTCTTCGGGAAGATGAATAAAATCGTGGCATTCAGCACTGCAGGTGCCTTCCATCTTCTCTTTGCATTCATAGCATTGAATTAATAAAAAATTACAAGCAAAATTAAAGCAGTTAAAAT
>CAYMSG010000361.1:0-3075 GCA_964392955.1 uncultured Chitinophagaceae bacterium
TTCCAGTAAATATCATCATCAAAACGGAAACGGGGATCACGGATCTGCTGACGCAAACGACGATCTTCCAGATTCCGGTCGTTGTATGAAACACGGTCGTCCCGGTCACGGTCTACCTGTACATAGGTATCATATGAGCGCTCGGGAGAATAGTAAACATCATCAGGGGTTTGTCCGGTGCGATAGGTTGCGCAGGAACTCATTCCTGCCATGATCAAACCAACGAGTAAAAATCTGGTTGCCATATGTTTTGAATTTGAGGTTTGTACTGTGAAGTTACTACTTTTGCAACTCCATAAACTGTGCTTTTGATATTTTAACAAATGACAAGCCATTCGCTTCGTTTCGTTGCAAACCGGCTGTTAAATTAACTCTAAACGTCTCATAAAGGAATTGAACAATGGCAGCGGCAATTACAACTCGTGAACAGGATTATTCGCAATGGTACAACGATCTTATTTTAAAAGGAGGATTAGCTGATTATTCAGCCGTTCGTGGTTGTATGGTGATCAAACCCTACGGCTTTGCGTTGTGGGAGAATATGCGTGATCAGTTAGACAAAATGTTCAAAGAAACCGGGCATGTAAACGCTTATTTTCCGCTTTTTATCCCAAAAAGTTTTTTAAGCAAAGAAGCGGCCCACGTGGAAGGTTTTGCAAAAGAATGTGCGGTAGTGACGCATTATCGATTGAAAAATGATCCGAACGGTGCAGGCATCATTGTTGATCCCGATGCAAAACTGGAAGAAGAACTGATCGTTCGCCCTACCTCCGAAACGATTATCTGGAATACATACAAAGACTGGATCCAATCATACCGTGATCTTCCGTTGCTGATCAATCAATGGGCCAATGTGGTTCGTTGGGAAATGCGTACACGTTTGTTTTTGCGCACGGCAGAGTTTTTATGGCAGGAAGGACATACAGCCCATGCCACTGCTCAGGAAGCGGTGGAGGAAACAAGAAAGATGCTGGATGTGTATGCGCAATTTGCCGAAGAGTGGATGGCAGTACCTGTGATCAAAGGGGTAAAAACTCCCAATGAACGTTTTGCCGGTGCAGAAGATACGTATTGCATTGAAGCTTTGATGCAGGATGGAAAAGCATTGCAGGCTGGCACCTCCCATTTCCTGGGACAGAATTTTGCCAAAGCCTTTGATGTAAAATTCAGCGATAAAGAAAATAAACTGGAATATGTGTGGGCTACCAGTTGGGGTGTAAGTACACGACTCATTGGAGGTTTGGTGATGGCACACAGCGATGATCAGGGTTTGGTGTTACCGCCACGTATTGCTCCGTTACAGGTGGTGATTGTTCCCATTTACAAAGGGGATGAACAGCTGAAAGCTATTTCTGACAAAGTACATACGCTGATGGCTGAATTAAAAGCCCTGGGTATCCGAGTAAAATACGATGATACCGATAATGCAAGACCGGGCTGGAAATTTGCCGAGCATGAACTGAAAGGTGTACCTGTTCGTATTGCCATTGGCGGACGTGACCTTGAAAACAATACGGCTGAAGTTGCCCGCAGAGATGAAAAAACAAAAGCAACGGTCAGCATGGATGGATTGGCCCAGCATCTGCACCAGTTGCTGGAAGAAATTCAACAGAACATGTTCAATAAAGCAAAAGCATACCGTGACAGCCATATCACCAAAGTAGATACCTGGGATGCATTTGTTGAAACGCTGAATACCAAAGGTGGTTTTGTAGCAGCCCATTGGGACGGTACAGCTGAAACGGAAGAAGAGATCAAAACAAAAACAAAAGCAACCATCCGTTGCATTCCGTTGAACAATGAACAGGAAGAAGGCAAATGTATTCTCACCGGTAAACCTTCGAAAGAACGGGTGCTATTTGCATTGGCTTATTAACTTCATAGAACTCTACAACACAAAGCACGGCTAAGAAAGCCGTGCTTTTTATTTTATCATTTTCGATTGGATTTGTAAGTTTGACCAATGCAACCAATATTGCTGGGGAGTTTTTATTCGAACGCTGTTCGCTGGCTGGAAAGCAATTTGCTCACCTGTCCCAGTAAAAAATTTCTACACTTCGAATGCCCCGGTTGTGGTTTGCAGCGCAGCTACATAGCATTGATGAAGGGAGACCTTATCAACAGTTTTCAACTGTATCCGGCGGCCATTCCCATATTGTTACTTTTCTGTTACCTCTTGCTGCATTTATTCTTTCGCTTTTCAAATGGAGCAAGAGTGCTTTCGGGGCTCTATCTTTTTTGTGCAATAATTATTCTCGTACATTATATTTACAAAATTGTAACTCACCAAAACTTAACTTAATGGAACAAAATCAATCCGATTATTTATCATCCAGCCCGCAACAGGTACAACCACCTCTACCCAATGCAACAGCTGTACTGGTGTTAGGTATTTTATCCATTGTAATATGCTTCATCACGGGCATTATTGCATTGGTAATGGCAAAAAAAGACATGGAACTTTACAATGCCAATCCCGGTATGTACAGTCCTTCTTCACTGAGCAATATTAAAACCGGCCGTATTTGTGCCATTATTGGTATTGTATTGCAACTGCTTGGCCTCATTGCATACATCGTTTTCATTTTATTTATTGTTGCATCAGTAGGAGCAGCAGGTGGCCTCAATTAATCAATCATCAACTATATCTAAACCAACCAACATGGATCAACTTCAAGCACAACGTCCCTTACCAAACGCCACCGCCGTTTTGGTATTGGGGATTTTATCAATCGTTACCTGTTTTTGTTATGGTATTCTGGGTTTAATTCTCGGAATCATTGCCATTGTATTGGCATCAAAAGACAAAAAACTGTTTGCCGAATCGCCTGACTTGTTTACACAGGCCAGTTATAAGAATATGAATGCCGGACGCATTTGTGCCATCATCGGACTTATTCTGTCGGCCTTGTATCTTCTGTTTATTGTGATCTTTATTGCAATGATCGGTATGGATGCAATTGGCAACCCCGATGAAATGATGCGCAGAATGCAGGAACTGCAGTAAGCGTTCACAACCGAATCAAAAAAGCCGTTTCAACTGAAACGGCTTTTTTTGCTCAAGTGCTAGCTATT
>CAYMSG010000361.1:3085-4284 GCA_964392955.1 uncultured Chitinophagaceae bacterium
TGGCTAAGTAATTATAATCGGCGATCAACTGTTCCAGGAAAAAATCAACTTCCATATCTGATTGAATATTCAAAACGGTTTTGATCCGTCCGGCAATACGGTGGGCGGTTTCAAAATTGTTCCGTTTGTACGATTGATTCAGTACAGTTTTGATCGTATTGATATCACGGTCGCTCAGTTTCAGCACCTGTGGAAATTTCACCTGGTAATCTTTTTGTGTTATCTCCATAAAGACAGTATCATGGATCGAACTTTGAATGCGTGTATTTACAATAGCCGTGTTGGCAGCAAGATCACCGAGTCGTTGGTTCTTTGCTGTTACAGCAATAATAATGACAACGATGATGCCGAACATTCCCACAATGACCAACTGATAAATGATCCAGAAGCCGGGATACACAAATGAAAATACCAATGGCCACTCCCATACCCGAAAAAACCAACGCAATAAATACTGGCTGATGGCAGGATCGCCGCCATCCATACTCATCACACGAATTCCCATTGCCATTTTACCAAGGCTCTGTCCATGAAAAATGATCTCAAATACCAAATGATAGAGCAGAAGTGGAACTGACACCAACAGAATATCGACACCTAACGCAGAATCGCCTTCCAGTTCCAGCCCTGAGTACAGAAAATAACGCATAAATACAGCGTAGGCAATCATGATCATCAGATCCAGAAAATATGCCACCAGTCGTTTGAAGAATGGTGCAATTTCAAAATCGAGTGAAATATTAAACGGTGTGCTGATCTGTACGTTCGACATACGGGTATTTCTGTTTGTAAAATAAAGGAATAATTTCTTCCACAGTTGGCCGTATTTAAAAATTACTTGGTATTTTCAATTTTTCCTGACTCACGATGAGAGAAGCACTGTTTATTAAAAAGAATGCGCAGAAATGGAACGAGTACCAATACCTGCAAACAGAAGATCCGGATCAAATGGCCGACCGTTTCATTACGTTACTGGACGATTTGAGTTATGCCAAAACGTTTTATCCGCATAGTAAAGTTACCCGCTGGATCAACAGTTTGGCGGTAAGTATTTATCAAACCATCTATCAAAATAAAAAACAACGCTTTTCACGCCTTATTACATTCTGGCAATATGAATTGCCACTGATGTTCCGGAAGTACCACCGGATGTTGTTGTACACCTTTCTTATTTTTATTTTGTTCTGTTCAATGGCCGT
>CAYMSG010000362.1:0-4254 GCA_964392955.1 uncultured Chitinophagaceae bacterium
TGGGAAAGAAGAAATACGCAACGAACTCTTCACCACATTAAAACAACTGAACTTTGGTGCAGTGATCACTGATACTGCAGGCCGACGGGATTGTGCACACATGCATCTTACTGTTCCAAAAGTATTCATTCGTTATGTGGGCAACAGTTTACACAAATCGGATTACACCCGTTGTGATGTTTGGGTGGAGCGGATGAAACATTGGATAGAGCAGGGTATTGAAGAGACGTATTTCTTTATGCATATGCACGACGAAGCTACTTCGCCTGAGTTGACAGTTTATTTAGTTGATAAGATGAATAAGGAAATGGGATTGAATTTGATCAAGCCGAAGTTTATTGAAGGAGGTCCTTCACAAAGCAGTTTGTTTTAAAACCACGGAGTTTGGAATTTCATTTCACTTCATACAACTCCTCCCATCGTGTAGTATAGCGTGGACTGCGCAACTCCTGCCGCATCTTCCAGTCTCTTGTGGTGCCGCTGGCTGCAAACTTCAACACATCATCCCGCTGACTGAAGTTGATATTGTCGATCATATCCATCAGCAACCGGCCATTGTTTTTTGTTTCCGGCAAAAACAAATTTCCCTGGATAGATGTATCAGGTACAAGTCCACTCAACATCACACCTGCTTTTTTGTACTGTGTTCCTTTTTCGTATAAGCTATCAACCAGTGCAACTGCAGGTTTAATTAATTCATTGGTAAACGAAGTGGCAGTGGGTAACGTAGTGTATTTGCTGTGTGTAATACCCCGGTTAAACGTAACGTTGTGGTTTTCGCCTTTTGTCACCACAAACACGCTGATGATGCTGGCTGCACTGTGTTGCCTTCTTAATTTTTCGGCAGCCCTTGATGTATAGGTAGCAACGGCCTCTTTAATATCGTGAATGTTATCAACAGGGCTGCCGAACATGCGGGTGGTAGCGATCATCTTTTTTGTTACAAGTTCATCTTCCATATCCTTCGATGCAATGCCATTCAGTTCACGGATCAACCGAACACCTACAACACCACCTAAATGCAGGCGGCCAAACTCTTCGCTCATTTTACTCAACTGCAACGCATCATCAATAAACCATTGTTCTTTTAATTTCTTTGCATACTGCCCACCCACTCCCCAGATATCGCCCACCGGAGTGATGGCTAATGCTTTTTTTATTTTCTCTAGTGTATCCAGCACAATTACACCACCTGATTTTTCTTTATTCTTTTTCGATAAACGATTCGCCAGCTTGGATAATACTTTCGTGGGTGCTACGCCGATGGATACTTTAATGCCCGTCCATTGTTCTACCGTTGCCTTCATATCACGTGCAATACGATCCAATTCTTCTGTTGGAAACATGCTCAGGTCCACAAATGCTTCATCTACTGAATACACTTCTACATTTTTCTCACCAATGATGGCCCGCAGTGTGTCCATCACCCGCATGCTCAAATCACCATAGAGGTTGTAGTTACTACTGAACACAGCCACATCGTGTTTTTTAATTAATGGCTTTGCCATAAAATAGGGCCCGGCCATATCCACACCCAACAACTTTGCTTCATCGCTGCGTGAAATAATACAGCCATCGTTATTACTGAGTACCACAACCGGTTTGTTATCCAGATGAGGCTTGAATAAGCGTTCGCAGGAGCAATAGAAGTTGTTGCAATCAACAATGGCATACATACTACCGAAACCCGGGCTAAAGCCCATTGTGTTCTGTTCATTTTTATATCTCCAGCCTGAAGGCTGGAGCAAGTCAAGAGCCTCTGTATTTTGTTGCATGTTTATGTTTTTTCACTTGCTCTGGGCTTTAGCCCAGAGAATCTTTGATTAACAGGAACCCATATTTATTCATAAACTCATCATACTCCTGTTGAAATGTTTTCTTTGCATGATGTGCTTCCTGGGTCTTAATATATTCTCTTACTGCATTTACACCTGACTCACTTACAGATACTGCGAAGTAATCATCCTGCCATTCAAATTTTTCATTGCATAAATTATTTTTATTGATCCAGAACGAACTTTCGCCTTTGATCAACTGAACAATCTTTGCAATTGTTTGATCTGCATTTAAGGAAAGAAGTATGTGCACATGATCAACATACCCATTTATAAAGTCAACATGAATCTGTTTTTCCTGTGCATTGCTACGCATGTGTTGCCACAGTTTTTGCCGGATGCTTTTATCCAACAATGGCTTTCGGCTCTTGGTGGCCCATACTAAATGAATCCACATTTTGATCATTGGCATAAGAAATATTTTTTTGATCTCCAGCCTGAAGGCTGGAGCAAATCATGACTTGCTCTGGCTTGACTTGCTCTGGCCTTCAGGCCAGAGACCTGATTATATGTATAACCACTCCCCACACTTTAAAATCGCTAAACTCCGCCAGGTTCACCGGTTTGTATCTTGCGTTTTCCGGTATAAGAAACGCCGATGAAAAATTTTTATGAAATCGCCGCACCAGCAATTCACCATTCAGCACCGCCACGATAATTTTTCCATTCGCCAGCTTCAACGATCGATCAACAATTAAAATGTCGCCATCAAAAATGCCCGCCTGTTGCATGGCATCGCCTTTCATTTTAAAAAAGAACGTAGCCGGTTTGTTTTTAATGAGCTGTTCATTCAAGTCAATACCACGCTCCGCATAATCGTCAGCAGCAGCGCCAAAGCCCGTAGCGTTGGCGGTACGTACCTGTTGTTGTGTAAATTGTTTACTGCCTTTGTAGGCGGCTCCGAAAAAATCTTCCCCATCCATAAAAAATAATTTAACTCCTGCAGTGCAAAGAGTGGTGATAAAAAAAGTATGTCTGGGTTCGTAAGAAAGTTTGGTAAAACTAAAACTTTTAGTAATTTAGTAGTGCAGTTTCAGGAAATATTTTTTTGAAGCGGTTACTTGAGCAAACCCCATCACAGCAGTTCAATGATGCAACTGTTGCGCAGCATTTTATTAATCACAACTAAATGATGGGTTATGCAATTACAATCAATCACAACAGCAACTATTCCCGGCTATCGTGTGTATGAGTATCTATTGGTATTAAGTCCGCATGAAGAATTATGGAACCGTATTGTAAAAGTGAAAACAGAATTTTCAGAAAAGTACAAGAGCGATCATGCAAAGTGGGGCAAGCCACATATTACATTGGCGAATTTTCTGCAGTACGGATTAATGGAAGAGCGATTGGTGAATCGCCTCAACATGATCGCCATGGGTTTTCATCCCATTAAAGTGGAGCTGCGTGATTATGGCAGTTTCCCAAGTCATACCATTTACATCAACGTTGTGAGTAAGTTGCCGATACAATCATTAGTGAAAACAATTCGTACCGATGCACAACGACTCATGAAACTCAACGACGATAACAAACCACATTTCATACTTGAACCGCATTTAACCATTGCACGCAAGCTCGAGCCCTGGCAATATGAAAAAGGCTGGCTCGAATACAGTCACAAACATTTCACCGGACGCTTTATTGCTGATGGTATGTTGTTGTTAAAGCGACCGCTTCATGAAAAAGCTTACCAGATTGTTCGAAGGCTTTCATTTCAAAATCTTGCTGTTACAACAAAGCAGGGAGAATTATTTGGCTAAGAGTTAAAAGAAAATAGATGGGCCCGTCTGCAGTTTGTTGAAGCAACTGCATTGGCGTCGCACTCTTGTACAACAGTATTTTTATTCACCATTGACTATTCACCATTCACAAATTGTTATTATGTCAGAGAAACTACAACAGGATCATTATAAAGTAAAACCGAAAGATGTCGATGAAACACAACCTTATCATGCCGGACGTGGTGCACAGTTCAACACCAAAAACCGTTTTTTAAAAAACGAAGTCACTAAAGAACATATCGAAGGCATTGATGAATGGGAAGAAACGAATTTGAAAACACAATACATTGAAGTACATCCCAAAACAATTGTGAATAAAGTGGAAAGTCCTGATGTGGGGATGAGCTACAGCATGAACCCCTACGCCGGTTGCGAACACGGTTGCATTTACTGTTATGCACGCAATGTGCATGAGTACTGGGGTTACAGTGCAGGTATGGACTTTGAACAGAAAATACTGGTGAAGAAAAATGCACCGCAGTTGCTGCGTAAATTTTTAATGCATCCGAAGTGGGATGCCACACCCATCATGCTCAGCGGTAATACCGATTGCTATCAACCGGCCGAACAAACCTATCGTTTAACAAGAGGATTGCTGGAAGTATGCAACGAGTTTAATCAACCCGTTGGCATTC
>CAYMSG010000363.1:0-4247 GCA_964392955.1 uncultured Chitinophagaceae bacterium
CAAAGAGCAAAAGAAAATTTCCCGGAGATAAATGCGTATTGCAGGTTTGATGAAGGCGTGGCACAAGGGATTGTTCGGCGGAATGCTGCCAAAGCAGAACCATACAGGGAAACAGCTATTGGTTATGCAGAAGGGAACTTCTTTGATTTTTTCAGTTTTACAATACTAAAAGGACAAAGCACTGCATTAGCAAAGCCGAATGTTGTATTTCTTTCAAAAGCCGCTGTAGAAAAATATTTTGGCAAAGATGATCCGGTAGGCGAATCACTTACACTCTACAACCAGTTTGGTAATGCAGTTTATGTAGTGGGAGGTGTATATGAAATACCTGTAAACTCCGATATAAAGTTTGATATGGTGTTTTCATTTGAAACTTTGCGTATTCCTGCCAACCTTAACGGTAATAGTTGGGCTGAACCGGATAATCTCAGTTCTCAATATATCAATACTTATTTTAAGTTAAATGAAGGGGCTGACTACAAAAAGACGGAACAAAAGCTAACGGCTCTGCGAACGCAATTGAAAAAAGATAAAGATGGATTGCAGTTTCGGTTGCAGCCATTTGCCAATGTGCATTTGCCGGCTTCATTCAGCGACTACTATCAAACCAGCGGTAACCTGAAATACGTTTACATTCTCAGCGTTATTGCAATACTTATTCTTGCCATTGCCTGGTTCAACTACATCAATCTTTCTACTGCCAATTCATTGAAGCGTGCAAACGAAGTGGGTGTACGAAAGGTAGTAGGTGCATCACGCCAATCATTGGTAATGCAGTTTCTCGGAGAATCATTACTGGTTAATATCATTGGATTTGGATTGGGTTTACTGGTTGTACAACTCATGCAGCCATTGTTTAATCATATGGTTGGTAAAGAGCTTACGCTATCTGGTCTGTTTCATACCAAAGCCTGGATGATTGCACTGTTATTAGTTATTGGAGGGTCCTTGCTTTCAGGTGCATACACCGCTTACAGTCTTTCCGGTTTTAATCCCATCGATACATTGAAAGGAAAATTAGTAAAAACAACAGGAGGAGTTGCGTTACGGAAATCATTGGTTGTTTTGCAGTTTGGAATTTCAATCGGCTTGCTGTTGGTTACAGCATTTATTTACCAGCAGTTGAATTATATGCAGAATCGAAATCTCGGCGTAAATACAGAAGAGTTGCTGGTAATACGTGGCCCGCAGGTTGGCAGGGACAGTACCTACAGGGATCGTCGGGATGCATTTGTGAATATCATCGCTCAGCAAAGTTTTGTAAAAGATTACACATTGAGTGGCAGCGTGCCCGGTAATGGATTCAATTTTGCTACGTCCGGCTTTACTCAGCCGGGTTCCAGGAAAGGGGATGAATTCAAATCATTCTCTTTTGCTCTGATAGACGATCGTTATCTCAATACCTATCAAATTCCTTTGGCAGGCGGCCGCACATTCACCCAGGCAGAAACAATGGTAGAGTGGAATGATAATGATAAAGTGCTGATGAATGAAAAAGCGATTGAAGAGCTCGGCTTTACATCAGTTAATGATGCATTGAATACAAAAGTGCAGTGGGATGAACGTAAGCTGCAGATTATTGGAGTGGTGAAGAATTATCATCATACCGGTTTACAGCGGGCGATTGAACCGATCATATTCTATCCGCAGAGCAATAGTGCTTACTTTACGGTACGGTTGAGTTCAGATAAAATACAGGAGAACGTATCCAGACTGGAAAAGCTGTTCAAGTCTTACTTCATCAATAATCCGTTCGAGTATTTCTTTGCTGATGAGAATTTCAATAAACAGTATATCACCGAGCAGCAGTACAGCCGCTTGTTTACAACAGCATCAGTATGGGCTATTATTATTGCCTGTCTTGGATTATTCGGACTGGCTACTTATACAGTTGAGTCAAGAACAAAAGAAATAGGTGTACGTAAAGTATTAGGTGCAAGCGTACTCACCATTGCTCAATTGCTGTCAAAAGATTTTTTACGCCTCGTTCTTCTTGCATTTGTTATTGCTACTCCTGTCGCCCGGTTTGCCATGCATAAATGGCTGGAGGATTTTGCCTATCGCATTCATTTGTCGTGGTGGGTATTTGTACTGGCAGGTATTGCTGCATTTGCCATTGCAGTTCTTACCATTAGTTTTCAAACGGTAAAAGCAGCCGTTGCTAACCCGGTAAAAAGTTTACGCACCGAATAAAACCTTTCATCATGTTCAAAAATTATCTGGCTTTATCTTTTCGAAGGCTGTTCAGAAACAAATTTCACACAACCATTAACCTGGTTGGATTAGTGATCGGGTTCACAATAGGGCTGGTAGTGTTATTGGCCGTGTATGGTCAATTTACATATGATAAGTTTCATGTGAACAGGGATAAGATTTACCAGGCGTACCAGGTTTTTCACAAAGCAAGTGGCGACGAAATTGGAAATACATTCCCTTTTCCGGCAGCAGAGCGTTTTAAAGCCGAAGCACCTGCAATCGATAAGGCAACACGTTTCTTGTACGGCAGCAATACTATCATGTACAACGAAAAGGAAGTTGATATCACCACGATGTTGGTAGATGAAGATTTCCTGCAAATGTTTACATACCCGGTGACAAAAGGGAATGCGGTGAATCCATTACACAATATATCCAACATTGTGATTTCTGAAAAAACTGCAACGATCATTTTTGGTGATGAAGATCCTGTTGGAAAAACAATTAAATCACCATACGGCGGACAAGTGAAAGAATTGATTGTAGCTGCAGTGGTAAAAGATATTCCCAAAAACTCAACTATTCGTTTTGACGCCATAGCAAGAGTAGAGGTACGACCTGATTATACTGATGACAAGGCCAACTGGAACAATCAACATCATCCTGTTTTTGTGCAGTTGAAGGGAAGTGCTACGGTGCAACAGGCCGAACAGCAGATACGAACAATTAATCAAAAATACCTCGCTGATTGGACAGCAAGTTTAAAGCGTGACGGGGCGATCCCTGATAAAAATGGAGATGTATTTGCAACGCAATTGCTTTCATTGAAGGATGTGCATTTTTCGCCCGGCATTAATAATGTTGGAAATTCGGTGAACAAAGCCGAGCTCTTCACGATGCTTGCGATCAGTCTGTTGATCATCCTGATAGCCTGTTTCAATTTTGTAAATATCAATCTGGCCAATGCATTTACAAGAAGTAAAGAAATTGGTGTGCGTAAATGTTTAGGTGCAGCAAAAGACAGTTTGTTTCTGCAATTATGGAGTGAAAGTTTTATCGTTTGTTCGGTTGCATTTCTTTTTTCATTAGTGCTTACCAATATTATTATCGGTATCATGCAGCGTCAGGCACCATCGAATATGCCTCTGCAGGAATTGTTATGGAACCCCGGCTATTTGTTGATGACGTTTGGTCTTTTGCTGCTGGTATCGTTCATTGCAGGTGGCTATCCATCCTGGCTGATGGCGAAGCTGAAAGTAGTAGAAACACTCAAAGGAAAAATTACGCTGAAACTGAAAAGTATTGCACGCAGTTCATTGATTGCTGTGCAGTTTGTGATTGCCTGTATCATGATCAGCAGCACGTTGATTATCTACAACCAGTTTCAATTTTTACAGCATGCTGATCTCGGTGTTAACAAAGAGCATGTAATTGTTATTCCATTCCATAAACCGGAGAAGGGCATCAGTAATATTGCAAAGCTCCGTACTCGACTGGCATCCAACCCGGCTATCCTGTCGCTTACAGGCAGCAGTGTCAATATCGGGTTAGGGAAAGATGGAATCACAACGAAAATGACCAATCGCTTCGGTTATAAAGACAAAGAGATCAATACCAATATGACCTATGTTGATTATGATTGCCTGAAGACATTTGGTATAAAACCAATTGAAGGACATGATATTGATGTGTCGTATGCGGCCGATAGTTTACCACATGTATTGCTCACCGAGAGTCTGGCAAAACAATTTAATGAAAAGCATCTTGTTGGTCAACGTATCGTGATTGACAGTGGTGCCCCTGCCTGGAATATTGTTGGTATTATTCCCGACTTTCACATGTACTCCATGCGTGAAGCAAAAGAACCCGTTGCGTTGATAATGGATAAAAAGGCGGGTGTGCGTTATTGTTTCATTAAAACAAAGGCGCAGAACAAAGTGGCTGTAATGGAGGCATTGAAAAGAGAGATGGCCATTCTGGAACCTGGACGTGAATTTAAAGGATCGTTCATGGACGAGAATATCAACAACTGGTATAAGCAGGAAAAGGTA
>CAYMSG010000364.1:0-4217 GCA_964392955.1 uncultured Chitinophagaceae bacterium
TATGGTTGATGTATTTCCTGTCATTGTTATTACCAGGGCCATATTTTGCATTTGGATCTACGGATGTAGTTTCACACCATTCTTTGCATCCTTTCACTGCAGAATTAGCACCCCATGCACGACCTTTAATTTTTAGTTTTTTACCAACCTTTCCGGCTCTTAAAATAGGAAGACATTGATCACACATTTCTGGAAACACCTGTGCACCAGGACAGTCAGAACAATTACCACCTTCATTTATCTGAACAGTTCTTCCTGCAAGATTTGCAGTTGCATTCATTTTTCTTCCTGAAACACGTGAAGTAGTATCAATACAATCATTATCTAAGGAATCAATATCCTCCATATAAATCCAGTTATTCATTACGTGTTGAATGATACGTTTGAATTGTATACCACCCAGTCCCGATGGTATACCAGTACCGCCACAATCAACAATACGGGCAAGCAGTGCGGAAAAACCTGCCTGCATCGGAACAGCAAATGCATCATTGATCGGGTCTTTTGCGATGGCTGCCATTGTACGCATCAGCGTATCAAAAGCTGTGCTGAAACAGGTATTCCAGTTGCTGTTTACTTTGAGGTTGAGTTGTTTTTCAACAGCCTGTTTTAAAAATGCGCTGTAGCAGGCTTTATAATCAGTGTTTACAGAATCAATCAGTACATAAGAATCCAATACCGGACCTAAAATAGCAGCCGCTACCTGGTATGAATAGGCAGTACCTCTTTGTTCCGTTTGGCGTACACGTTCTCTTACAGAAGAGTAGGCAGGCACCCTTACTTTATAATAGGCAACCATGTGTTTTTTTCTGGCTGTATCAAGGTTATTGGCAAACATTACTTCAGGAGGTACACCTTTATTGCTGAGGTATTGATATGTATGTTGAAAAACTCCTTTATTCTGTAAAAACACCATATCAGTTTCAAGAAACAAATTGGTATTCACATTATCAGTAGATGGCACTGCATTCATCAGAGTTAAAAATGGAACCATTACTGCATCAGTACCTCCATTATTAATAATACCAGCTTCCGTAACAGCACGACCAGGCCTGGTCAGTCTTCGTCCACTGGAAAAATCAAGACGCAAATCATTTGAAGCAGTACCACTTATAATTTCCACTGCATTTTTTAGTGTATCAAATGCTCCGTCGGTAACCGCTACAGCATCATACATACCGGTTGGTATGCCCGTAAGATTAAATACTGCTTTTACACGATTGCTGTTTAACCATAGTTTTGAAAGGGGGGGTAGAACGGTATTACCCTGTCGCAGTTGAACCGGTGTGGATGTTGTGAATCCCACTCCTTCAAACATAAATGTGGATACGCCATAATTCCCTGCCTTTGCTCCTTCCACTCTTTGCAAACCACGTATTTGAATTACATTACTTAATGTATCATAACCGCATACATTCCCGGTAATCAGTTGCACAATATAACTGCCTGCAGTAGTGTATGTTTTAATGGGGTTTACTACCGATGCGGTGGTGTTATCACCAAATTTCCAGATACTGGTATCATTGTACAGCGATTGATTGGTGAAGAAGATACGATTGCCTTCTACCTGATAGGAAAATTCAGATTGTGCTCCGTAGGTGGCACATACGGTAAATGTTCTTGTTTCCAGGTGGCTCCACACTCCCTGTTCATCTTTAAACCGGATATTGATTTTATAAGTGCCAAGTGGAAGATTATTCAATATAGTATCTTCTATAATAGTAACAGAATCGGCCGGGTTGGTAATTGTTACAGGATGCGCCAGGCCAATACCGGGATCAGTATTGCCGATAAAATATTCAGCTGTTGTAATTTTCCTGTTTTGTAATGGAAGTGTTTGTATAAAAAATGAACGTACTTCTGCATGTGACCATACTCCTGCTGTATTTCGGAAACGTATGCCTGCCTTATGAAAACCGGGAGTGAGGGCTGCTATATTCAGTGCGATGTTTACAGAAACAGAATCTGCAGCGGTAACGGATACACCGATTCCATTACCAACGCCGGGATCTGTATCAAAAAAATATTCATAACGGTTAATAGTTTGTCCCGGCAGAGAAACGGGTGCATTCAAAAGCAAAACACAAAGGATTAGAAAAAATGTTTTCATACAAACAGTTGAACAATTGATTATTGAGGCTTGGTAGCTGTGGCATTCACCGTTACAGTTCCTGAAGGAGGTACAACTGCATTCAAAAGCTGAAATTTCCGGATCACAGGTATGAATGGCTCAGCACTTACACTATAGGGTACAGCTCCTCCTGTTAAGCCAATATCAGTACCATCTGTACCTGCGTTCCGGGCGGGTGAACCTGTATTAATGGAAGGATCCCAACCATTACGTACATTGGCAGTTGTGTTTCCAAACATGTTACTGCTGGGTACAGTCACCCACAAGGGATTTTGATTGATGATGCAATTGTTTGCTGTTCCTGAAGCACCGGAGGTCCAGCTGTTAAGATCAAACGAAGCGCTGGGGATTTGGGTTTGATAGGTTAAACAATTATTGAATTGATTGTTTGCATTAAATGAATTTTGAGAAAAATTCATACGGTAGAAAATGCAATTATTATAAGTGTTATTCAACTGTCCGCTAAAACTGGTAGCTACTCCGCCATCTGCACCAAACTGACAATTCACAAATGTTGAATTATAGGCTCCGGTAATGGATGCAATGATGCTGTTTCTGAAGAGGAAACCGTTTTTAACCGGGCTCACAGGATTACAACCCAGGCTTACTGGTTCATTATAACTGATGATATAACTGTTTTCAATAAGCCAGTTAGAAAAAACACTTCCGCAACCAACCGGTTGGTTATTGGTACTGGTAAAGGATTGGAATACGATGGTATTCCTGATGGTGATGTTGGAATAATTGATAACAGATGTGCCCTGTATTCTTATAAGCTGACAATATAAACCATCAATTGTTACACCATTCAGTGAAGCACCGGTTAAATCAAAAAAACCGAAAATGGTTTTATAAAAAGCATCTTTCCCTGTGTTATTGCCGGCACCGATGATGGTAATGTTTTTATTTACCTGCAAATCGCCATAACTGCTGGGGCTGCCATAAATATACAATGTATCACCAGGCGCAGCGGCATTCAGAGCACTGGTGGCACTGGTAAACTGGGCGGGTCTGGCCGGATCGTTACTAACAGTGTGTACAGTTGCCCACGCAACTGCAGAACATAAAACCAAAAATGGCAGGAGAATGATCTTCTTCATATGCAAAAAGTTAATGATGCAGGATAAAAGTAGAAGAAGACCTGTTGAATGAAAATCGCTAAATATAGTGTGGGTTTACACGATTCTGTTTTTGAGCGCCAATGAAACCGCTTCTCCGAGTGAGTGTACATGCAGCTTTTCGTAAATCTTTTTTACGTGGCTGTTGACGGTAAAATAACTGATACCCATGCGGTCGGCTGCCATTTTATAACTCAGGCCATCGGCCAGGAGTTTTAAAACTTCCCGTTCTTTTGCAGTGAGGTCGTATTGATTATTCTGCTCATGGGTTTTGTTGAAAAACTTCATTACACGAAGTGCAACAGATGGCGTCATATAAGCGCCGCCCTGGTACACTTCTTCAATGCTTTGCGTTATTTTTTCAGCAGATGCTTTTTTAAGAATATAACCTTCTGCACCTGCTTGTAAGGATGCAAATATTTTCTCATCATCGTCAAATACGGTTTGCATGATGATGCGTATTTCAGGAAAATATTTTTTGATGGTGGCTACCCCATTTATCCCGTTCACATGTGGCATTTCAATGTCCATAAGCACTACATCCGGCCGGGCAGTCTTCATATCATTCAACACATTACTGCAATCATGGAAAACGCCTGTGCATTCCATACCATCTGTAAGCGATAGTAATGCTTTAAGGCTTTCGCATCGCTGCAAATTGTCATCATATATGGCTACACGTATCACCAGTGTTGAAATTATTTATTTCATGTGATAGTTCCATCACTAATATTAGTGAATGGTATTTTGCAGTGTATTATCGTTCCGCCTGCCGGATTTTCAGTAATAGTAAAAGTTCCACTCAATGACTCCGTTCTTTTTTTTATGTTCATAATACCATTGCCTTTGAAGGGTTGCGCTGAAGTAATACCGGTGCCGTTATCTTTCACCAGGAGTTCAAAAAATCCATTTTCATTTTTTACCTCAATTGATAATTCTGATGCGCCACTGTGCCTGGCAGCGTTATT
>CAYMSG010000365.1:0-4207 GCA_964392955.1 uncultured Chitinophagaceae bacterium
AGATCATTCGTGGTCTTGCACAAAAGAACGGATTGCCATTGGTTGATCTGCGTAAAGCATTTATTGATTACAACAGCAGGAATAACAAAGAAAATAAAGACCGTGGTATTTTAACTACAGACAGGGTTCATTTAAATGCCATCGGCAACCAATTGGTCGCCGATGAAATATGGAAAGCGATTCAGGCACTTTAAACAGCCGATACTAAATAATAGTTCTTCTTTCCTTTCTGTACAAGTAAGTATTTGTTGTGAAGTAATAACGAAGTGTCAATCTTCATGTCAATTGCTTCCACTTTTTTCCGGTTGATGCTTACGCCACCGCCTTGCACTGTTTTACGTGCTTCACCTTTACTGGGAAAGATGGTTGTTTCGGCTAAGAACGAAACCACATCAATACCTTCCTGTAACTTATCTGCCGCAAAATCAAACTTAATTACACCTTCCATTCCTTCAAGATCCTCAACACTCAGGCTTTCAGCGGAAGCTGTTTGATTGGCAAAAAGTTTAGCCGTTGTTTCAACTGCATTCTTCAATTCTTCTTCCCCATGCACAAATTTTGTTACTTCTTCCGCCAATCGTTTTTGTAAAATGCGTTTGCCGGGATCGCTTTGGTGTTCGCTGATCAAACCATCCACTTCTTCTTTTGAAAGAAAGGTGAAGATCTTGATCCATCCTTCTGCATCGGCATCACTTGCGTTTAACCAAAACTGGTAAAACTGGTAAGGCGTTGTTTTTGTTGCATCCAACCATACATTTCCCTGCTCGGTTTTGCCAAACTTGGTGCCATCTGCTTTTTTGATGAGGGGGCAGGTAAATGCAAATGCTTCTCCATTTACTTTACGGCGAATGAGTTCAGTACCGGTGGTGATATTTCCCCATTGATCGCTGCCGCCCATCTGCAGTTTGCAGTTCTTGTTTTCATATAGCCAATAAAAATCATAGCCCTGCATTAACTGGTAGGCAAACTCAGTGTAGCTTAAGCCAACTTCACTTTCAATCCGCTTCTTTACACTGTCCTTCGCCATCATGTAGTTGATGGTAATGTGTTTTCCGGTATCACGCAAAAAATCGATGAAGGAAATACTTTTGAACCAATCGTAGTTATTGGCCATTTCGGCTGCATTTACTTTTGCTGGATCAAAATCCAGGAATTTCTCCAGCTGTGCTTTTACACCAGCTACGTTTTTATTGAGTGTTTCTTCGTTCAATAAATTCCGTTCCTGGCTCTTACCACTTGGGTCGCCGATCATGCCGGTTGCACCACCCACCAACGCAATGGGTTTGTGGCCCGCCTTTTGGAAATGAACCAGCAGCAAAATGGGCACTAGGCTGCCAATATGCAGGCTGTCGGCCGTAGGGTCGAAGCCGATATAAGCCGTGGTCATTTCTTTTTTCAGTTGGTCCTCTGTTCCGGGCATGATGTCCTGGATCATCCCCCGCCATCTTAATTCTTCGATCAAATACATGAGTTTTAGCCTGATTTTCCGCAAAAGTAGGGCAGACGAGCCCATTTTACGAAAAAGGAAGCAATAAACACTGTGAATCAACGTTTGGAAATGCTTATACTTTCTTAAACAGAGTTTGCTTTCGGTTTGATAATGTTTACTTTTGTCAATGCCTGAGCAGCTTTTGAAAGAAAGCGGGCTTCTTATAAGAAACTAATTGTTTATCTGAAAACTGACCGGATGATAACCCGAGTAACCCTGATCCTATCCGTAACCCTGTTGATGTGTTTGCGTGCATCCACACAGATCCGTATTTATTCCAACGAATTTTTAAATATTGGTGCCGGTTCCCGTGCGTTTGGTATGGGCGGCGCACAGGTTGCTTCGGTAAGCGACGCAACGGCAGGTTATTGGAACCCTGCAGGTTTAACCGGGGTAAAGAACGACCCCTCCCTATCACTAATGCATGCAGAGTATTTTGCCGGTATTGGTAAATATGATTTTGGTGCTTTGGCAATTCCGGTAGCGAATAACAAGCGTACCATTGGTCTTTCTTTTTTGCGTTTTGCAGTGGACGATATCCCCAATACACTTTATTTGATTGAACCGGATGGCAGTGTGAATTACGCCAACCTGCGTTCTTTTTCATCGGCCGATTATGCCGTTATTCTTTCAGTAGCACAAAAACTAAAAGAAACAGAAACCACCTCAATGAGTATGGGTGTAAATGCAAAAGTGATCCATCGTAAGGTGGGCAGTTTTGCAACCGCCTGGGGGTTTGGTTTAGATGTAGGTTTTCAGATGAAAGGAAAGAACTGGTCAATTGGTGCCGCAGCAAGAGACATTACTACAACATTTAATGCATGGTCGTTTACGTTTACTGAGCGGGAAAAAGAAGTATTGTTCCTTACAAATAACGAAATACCTGTTAAGTCAACCGAACTGACGGCGCCACGATTGGTGATTGGTGGTGCTTACGATTTTCGTTTCCGTAAAGGGCTTTCATTAAAAGCAGAAGCTAACCTGGATCTTACATTCGATGGGCAACGGAACACTGTAATCAGTTCAGATATCATCAATGCCGATCCCCGTATTGGTGTTGAACTGAATTTAAAAGATGTATTCTTCCTGCGGGGAGGCGTTTTTAATTTTCAGAAAACACTGTCTGATGGGGATACATTAAATCAAAAGAAAGTGTGGATCTATCAACCGGGTGCGGGTGCTGGCTTTAAGCTGGGCACCTCTTTTTATGTAGATTATGCATTTACAAATCTGGCCAACCAGTCAAATCCGTTATATACACATATCGTATCGCTACGTCTCGACCTTATGAAACCGAAAAACCAAAAGAAAACCAGCAAGTAATGAAACGTTTTTTACTTTCCGTCACCATATTGTTCTGTGGCATTACAGCCGCTACCGCTCAAACGTATATGAATGAGTGGATCGATTTCAATAAAACCTATTTTAAATTTAAAGTTGGTGCAACAGGCGTGTACCGCATTTCACAAGCCCAACTGAATACAATGGGAATTGCAAATGCAGATGCGTCGCATTTTCAGTTGTGGCGCAACGGGCAACAGGTGCCTATTTATACATCTGCTGAAACCGGCGCCTTGCCAGCAAATGGGTTTATTGAATTTTGGGGGCAGGTGAATGATGGGAAATGGGAAAAACGGATGTACCTTGATCCCTCTTATCAAATCAACGATAACTGGAGCTTGTATACCGATACTTCTGCTTATTTTCTTACTGTAAATCCCGTTGTTTCAGAGAATAAACGATTTACAGAAACACCGAATAATCTTTCTTCTCCATTACCGGCTGAATCGTATTTTATTCATAAAGCATCACTGTATTACCGTGATAATTTGAATTTGGGCTTTGCAGCAGTGGTTGGCAGTTATGTTTATTCGTCTTCTTTTGACAGGGGCGAAGGGTTTACAAGCGCAGAGTTTAACGGACTGGGCGTGCTTGCATCTTCCCAGGCAAATTTGCATGTGGCTGCTTCGGCAGGAGTGCCCGCAAAATTAAAGTTCACCGCCGCCGGGCGTACGCTTAACTCAAGATCAATCAGGGCTTTCATTAATGGTAATCTGGTAGCAGACAAGCAGATGAACTTTTTTAATTCATTGATCGATGAATCTACAAACAATATACCGTTAGCGATTTTGAGTTCAAATACAGCGAATGTTGAGTTTCGTATTTCGACAAGCGATACACTGCCTCAATTTAACCGGGCTGTGATCGGTATGTATGAACTAAGTTATCCAAGGCAGTTTAATTTTGGAGGTCAATCGAATTTTGAATTTGAATTGCCTGCCAGTGCTAGTGGCAACAATCTTGTAATTGATAACTTTAATTTTGGTGGTTCTGTTCCTCCTGTTTTATATGATGTAACCAATGGTTTACGGATTACTGCCAGTATCGTATCTCCTACACAGGTCAGGATAGTATTGCCTGCATCTGCATCAACCAGAAAACTGATTTTAGTAAGTCAGTTGTCAGGTAATATCAGATCTGTTGGAAATTTCATTTCAAGAAATTTTGTCAACTATGCTTTACAGCCAAACCAGGCGAATTATATCATCATCTCCAATTCACGTTTATACAATGATGGGAATGGTGTGAATCAGGTTGAAGAATACAGGAAATACAGGAGCAGTGTAACCGGAGGAGGTTTTAATGCAAAAATCTATGAGGTACAAGACATCCTTGATCAGTTTGGTTATGGTATTAAAAACAATGCAGTTGCCATTA
>CAYMSG010000366.1:0-4201 GCA_964392955.1 uncultured Chitinophagaceae bacterium
TATTAACCATTGAAGCTGTAAAAGACAGAAGCTATAAAAATAAAATCTATATAGGCTTACCTGTAAAAAATCTGACGGCCATAGATATTTATGCCAACACGTTTGTAACCGGCATGAATATTCTGAAGTCCAGAGAAATTGTGGTAACACTGTATGAAGAATGTACGGTGAATTTAAAATCAACCGGCAAAATTCATATCAGGAGCGGCGCCGACATTGGCTACAGTTTTTTGAAACAACTCCCGAAAGAATACAAAAACCGCTTTTAACAGCAATACGATCATTCAATCAAAAAAAAGAACAGCAGCCGCTGTTCTTTTTTTGTATTACCAAGGTTGAATTATTTACCCATCCACTTTTTGAAATCAGTCACTTTTTCACGGCTTACCAATGCTTCTTTATCAACTGCCGGCTTTAATTGCAGAATGAGGCGGTTACCAAAATAATCATCGATCTTTTCAATGCTGCCAACGGATACATAAAAAGAGCGGCTGATACGGAAATATTTTTCCGGGTCGAGCATTTCTTCCAGCTCATCCATGGTATAATCCACTACATACTTTTTGTTATCGGTGGTTTTGAAAAAATTCAAGCGACCATCACTGTAGAAATAAGCAATCTCATCAATTTCCACCGATACCAGTTTCTGCGCATGCTTTACCAAAAACCGCTTGCGGTATTCTTTTGGTTGTAATTTTTGCTGCAGTTGTTTTACAAGACTTTCCAGGTTAATATCTGATTTTCCTTCTGCTGCAGTTGTATGCAACTGGCGATACTTTTGTAAGGCAGCCTGCAGCTCTTCTTTTTGCACAGGCTTCAACAAGTAATCGATACTGTTGACTTTAAAAGCTTTCAATGCATATTCATCGTACGATGTAGTAAAGATCACCGGGCTTTTTACTTCCACAAGGTTGAATACTTCAAAGCTTTGTCCATCGGCCAGTTCAATATCCATCAGAATAAGATCGGGCTGCTCATGTTGCTGCAGCCACTCTACGGTTGCTTTGATACTGTCTGTTACACCAATTACATTGGCAGTGCTATCTACAGCCTGTAATGTTTTCTGCAGTTTTTTTACCGCCAGGTCTTCGTCTTCAACAATTAAAATGCGCATGTTATGCTGTTTTGGTTTCTGTTAGAGTTGTTCGTTTCGATTCGGTATTGTTATTCCACAATAAGGGTAATACTACTGTATAATTTTTTTCATCTTCAATTACCTGGAAGCCCGGTTGCTTCAACAGTTCATATTTTGCCCTGATGTTTCCAAGCCCTACTTTGTTGCTGGGTACTTTTACCGTTCTTCGCTGCAGGTTATTATTCACCACCAGTTTATTACCAGCAGTGGTGAAAATATCGATCACCAGTGGTTTGTTTTTCGACAGCACATTGTGCTTCACCACATTTTCCACCAGCAGTTGCAGGGTGAGAGATGGCAACATGTACGTATCGTAACGTTTATCAATTTCAATGTTGAGCTGAACCGCTTCTCCGTGCCGTGTTTGTAATAACTGGTAGTATGAACGGATAAATCGAATCTCATTTTCAACAGTACTGAGCCCGTCTTCATTATTTCGTAAGAGATAACGGTATACTTTGCTCAATTCATTCAAAAATTTTTCTGCTGTTTTTTTATCTTCTGTAATCAGAGAAGAGAGCGTATTAAAACAGTTGAATAAAAAGTGCGGATTTACCTGGTTCTTTAAGCTGTCGAATTCCTGGAACATCGACAACTGCTGCATATTCTGTTTTTCTTCCACACTTTCCTTGTAGCGCTCCAGTACGTAATCAGCTTCGTACAATGTTTCAAAAATGAGGTTCACACAAAAACCAACAATCAGCCCGGCTTTAAAATCTTCCATTGAAAACTGATAGCCGAGCAAATGAATGAAATCGTACAAAAAAAAGATAAACGTAACCGAAAATGACATGAACGGGATCAAACAAAACGCCTGTATCAATATTCGTCGTTTTGTATGTTTGATTTCCGGCAATCGATGTTTGATGTAATTTCCAATAAACACATGTCCCCGCCAGGAACCCATTCCCAGTATAAAGATCAATGGAAAAGAAACAATCCATACCATGAAATCATTGAACAGCCGCTGATCAAACAAGATATAATTCAGCAATATGGAAATGATGGGCATGGATCCAAAGAACGAATACACCTGCAGCCTGGTTGGTTGATGCCACTTTTTCATACCAGCACCTCCTCTTCTTTTGCGATCAATGGTAACCGGATGCTTCGCTCTCCGCCTGTTTCTTTAATAAGTACCGGCGACTGGTTGAGCAATTGAAATTTATTCACCAGGTGATCAAGCTCCGCCTCCATATCGTGAACATCTTCGGTTACAAGTTTGGGCTGTACATTATTTTGCACCAGCAATGTTGTATCGTTGGGAGTAGCAATGGCAATACACAAAGGGCTTACCTTGCTCATACTGTTTTGTGTAAATGCATTTTCAATCAACACCTGTAATGATAAGGGAGGCAATAAGTTTTTAGCAGCCTTATCACTTACCTGTACCGATAACTGCAACCCTTCTCCATAGCGTGCTTTAAGCAAATAGAAATATGAATCCACAAACTGCAATTCTGTTTCCAGGCTTACCAGGTGATCCTCATCGTTCCGCAACATGTAACGATACACTTTACTCATCTCATTCAGGAAGCGTTCTGCTTTTTCTTCATCATCCTGTATTAAACTTGACAATGAATTCAAACTGTTGAACAGGAAATGCGGATTCAACTGGCTCTTCAATCCCTGCAACTGACTTTGCTTGAATACTTTTTTCAGCTCTTCCGTTTCCTTTAAACTATTGCTCCATTTTTCATACCGGTCGAGCCCTTCCATGAGGAGTGTAATAAACACATTTACGATTCCCATTCCGATATACGCCAGAAAAAAAGTGCGTTCGTTGAAGTTATAATTGAACAACGGGATCAATTCATACCCCTTGAACAATAAAGCGAGGAACAATCCTGTAATTACAATAAATGTAACAATCATTACGCTCAGCTTCAGGCCCATTTGCCGTTCTTCTGGAAACCTGCGCTTCATTAATACAGCCCAGCCGCCACAGAGTGTGAAATTGACAGCAAACGCTATACAGGCCAGCAGTGTTGCCAATAAAAATACCCGCCAGCCGGCATAATAATTTACGCCAAGGATAATTGAATTAAGTACAATTGATATGGGCAAAAGAATCAATGCCAATACGCTGTAATCCCGGCTGGTATAATATGGTAATTTCAACTGCATGCTGCTATTACAAATTACCATCTTTTGCTGATTTTGTTGAATTGGGCAGAAAGGATTTCGGGATCATAGTGTATGAATTGAGAAAAAGCAGGGATGAATTGAAAGCCTGCCCGTATCCTCTTTCAAGTAACCGGGCAGGCAACAACTGGGATCAGTAGATTTTTTCGCTGTATCGCTGATCAACAACAACGCTGGTAGTTGATGCCAGCACTTCAGCAACATAACCGGCAAAGAGCCTGTTTGCATCGTATTGCTGAAACTCGTTGGCCAGCTGGTCAATATTCAATTTGTAAACATTGTTGTGCAAGATCGTATTCACAGCTTTACGCACCTGTGCAGCGCTGGGTGTCTCTGTTTTCAGATCAATGCCCAACTTAAAATAACCAACACGTGCACAGATCTCATTTTTACCTTCGTGCACACCGGCTGTCACCATGGGTATCCGGTTTTCAATAGCCAACATTACGCCGCCATATCCCCCATTGGTTACATACACATCAACGTATGGCATAATATCATCGAACGGAATAAAATCTTCAATAATTATATTGGAGTATTGATAGTTTGCACGTAGCTCAGCCGTTTGTGATCCGCCGGTTGTAACCACTACCAGCGTATCTGTTTGTTTCAACGCTTCCAGTGTGGGAATAATTATTTTTGTTACATCCTTTTCCACCGTTCCCTGGGTAACCAGTACAATACGGTTAAACCGATTGAGACGCTCATCGAACCACTGGGCTTGTTGATTTTTTTTATTGTAAGGCAGTAACGAGCCAATGAAGCGGATGTTTTCACCCAGATCACTCCGCTTGTATTCAAAACCGGGTGTTCCACTTTGTAAATAGTATGTTGCCTTGCTGATCCCAAGATCAAACAGGAATTGTTGATCGTGCCGAACACCATAGCTGTCTAATATCTCCTGCATTACTTTATTAGCCT
>CAYMSG010000367.1:0-4200 GCA_964392955.1 uncultured Chitinophagaceae bacterium
TGTGCTTCTTGAAATTTTTTCTGATCGTAATAGATCAATCCTTTTTCAATATATGCATCGAGGTAGGTATAATCTTCCCGGATAAGCTGGTTGTAAATTGCCAGTGACTTTGCAGGTTCTTTTGCTTTTGTATAGTACGCAGCTTTTATAAAAAGAATATCACTGCGGAATTGAACAGCTGTTGCTTCTTTCAACAACACATCACAAACATCTGCCGCTTTTTTATTACCAGTTTCTGCATAAAGCGATGCAAGCCGCATTTCGGCCTCAACAAACAAACCGGCAGCAGCAATGGATTGTTCGTACGCAGCAATGGCATTGGCTGTATCGCCTTTTCGTTCCAAAGCATCGGCCTTCATAAATAAATAAGCCGGGTTGGCGGGTTGCTTCTGAAGAAGCTGTTCAACCTGGAGTAATGCTTTATCGTATTGATTGTTCTGCACCAGCTGCTCTACAAATTGCTCACGAATACTGTCAACCTCCGGTGCCTGCTGCAATTTTGTTTCCAGTTGCTGCAGTTTGGTATCGGTAGAGGCGGCTACGGCAGGTTTCTTTTCCGACGGTGCAGGGGAATCATTGGTACAGGCAACGACACTGAGCGTTAGAAGACTGGTAAAAAAAGCTGCTTTCAACTGCATGGCGCAAAACTAAATTATTTTACACTGCTGGTTCTTACATTTTCCTGACATTTGCGGTCGTTTCACAAACTACTTTTGTAAAAATCAAGTACATGAAGAAAATCGCCGTCTTGCTTGCGTTGCCCGTTGCTGTGGTATTGATCGTTTCTTTTACTTCAAGTAAAAAAGAAGCAACTCTTGGTTCTGCTTTGTCAAATGATACGATTTTATATCCCGACGAAAAGCATTTTAAAAATATTCAGCAGCTCACCTTTGGCGGCGATAATGCGGAAGCCTATTTCAGTTACGATGGCAAATGGCTCATCTTCCAAAAAACATATGCCAAAGAAGGTATTCCCTGCGATCAGATGTATATTGGAAAAATACCAACCAAACCCGGTGAAAAATTTACCCCGAAACTTGTTAGTACAGGAAAGGGGAGAACTACCTGCGGTGCATTTACAAAAGACGGGAAACATGTGATCTATGCTTCTACTCATTTGGGCAGCAGCGATTGTCCCCCCATTCCTGATCGCAGCAAATATGGTAATAAATACATCTGGCCTTTGTATGAGAGCTACGATATTTTCATGGCCGATTTCAATGGAAAAATAGTAAAGCAACTCACCAACAGCAAAGGGTATGATGCGGAAGCAACGCTTTCACCCGATGGAACAAAAATGCTGTACACCAGTACAAAAGATGGTGATATTGATATGTATGTGATGGACTTGAAAACCGGAAAAGAAATAAAGGTTACTAACGAATTGGGGTATGATGGCGGCGGCTGGTTTAGTCCTGATGGAAAAAAACTCATCTGGCGAGCAAGCCGTCCAAAAACCGAAGCAGAGATCAAAGAATACAAAGAGTTATTGGCCCAGGGACTGGTAGCGCCTACCAACATGGAAGTATGGGTTTCGAATGCAGATGGTTCAAACGCAAAACAGGTTTCTTCATTTGGACAAGCGAACTGGGCACCGGCCTATATGCCCGACAATAAACGCATCATCTTCGCCAGCAACCATGAATACAAGCGTGGCTTTCCATTTAATTTATATACAATGAATGAAGATGGAACGAATCTTACCAAGATCAGCCGTGACAAAGGCTTTGATGCATTCCCTATGTTCAGTCCCGATGGAAAGAAGATCGTTTTCTGCAGTAACCGTAACAATGGCGGTACAAGAGATACCAATATTTTTATTGCAGATTGGGTGGAATAAATTGTTACATCAATAATTCTTCCAGCAGGTGATAATAATCTTTTTTTAATGCCGGGAATACCTGCTCTTCTTTGAGGATGCGTTGACTGATCTGTTCATGCTCCTGTTCCAGCAGTTGTAACGATTCTTTATTGAGTTTGAGCTGATGAATGGTTTTCTTTTCGTTTAGGATTGCTTTTTCCAGTTCATTCAGTTCTTTTTCTTCAATAAGAAAGCGTTCATGTAAACGGCCAACGAGTAGATGTTTTACTGCGTTTGATTTGCTGTTCTCATGCATGACGTTGAGGCGTTCTTCAATAATCAAAGCTGCTTTTTGAAAGCCGGCGATTTCCCACTGCCAGCCGGAGAGTTCCTGTAGAAATAAATTGGTTTTCATGATCTGATGTTTTTTGGATATGGATAACAAGCCCAATCAATTGCCGGTTACGGATATAAACTTACTATGCGGTTATGCTCAAATCTATGACTGTCGTCAGTATATACGCTTTCTTTCCGGCAATACACAATTGTACTTAGCAGATGTTAATTTTTCGTCATGCATAGATGGTGCCGTTCTTTGCTTTTAGATGATTCTGTGGAAAGAGGCAATCGTCTTAGAAGAGTGAAAACAACTAAAATATTCGTTTGATAACTCAGTGCAGAAATTTTACTCAGCGTTCAATCTTCTCTTTTGGAGCAGGCCGCTGCTTGTATTGATACATTTTAAATGGAGTTACCCGAATGAGGGAATCAACCTTTTGCGTTGACCCGTTTCCGTAATTTTTCTTTGGGTAATACGGATTCGGCATAACCGTACCAAGTGGACTTGTTCGTCCGCTCACCAGCATGTTCGATGTAAACGAACTGTCCGGTACAAACACCGGCATATTGTCCTGCGGCAAAGTATAAATGGTTCCGTTATTTGTTTTACCAATGATCCTGTTGGGAAATAATAATTGTTGTTGAAGAATTGGCTTGCTTGAATCGCTGACAAGCAGTTTCTCTTCTTGTGCAAACAAAGCCTGTGTTGTACAGGAAATGATAAGTGTAAACAAAAGTTTCTTCATAGCTGCTGTTTAGGAATTTCCAAGATACTCATTTTCCTGTAAAAACAGTTTTGCAAAGTCCTTTTCTGCACCTTACTTTGTAACGGAATCCTTATAATTTCTTCATCTTCAAATTTTCAAAGTACCATGTATACCGGATTGCTTCACCTGCACAATGTACTTCGCTGGGTTATTCTCATTTTATTGCTCATTGCGTTGTTTCAGGCTTTCACGAAAAAAGGCGGCTTGCAAAAGACCAGTTTATTTCTGCTGATTGCAGCACACATTACGTTGTTGCTGGGATTATTTCAATATTTCAACAATGAAGCAGTTGGCTTTCACATGATCGAACGACTCGGTGGTTTTGGAAATGTAATGAAAGACAGCTTTGCCCGTTTCTGGGTAGTGGAACATATTTCGGCCATGATCCTCGCTATTGTAATGATCACCATGGCAAGAGGCAGAGCCAAAAAACAAAATTATAGTGCTGCATCATGGATGTATGTAGTGGCACTCATCTTAATCATTGCTGCTGTGCCATGGCCGTTCCGTGAAGGAATTGCAAGGCCGTGGTTTCCCGGTATGTAAAACAAAAACGCCCCGATGCATCGGGGCGTTTTTGTTAGTTCTTATCTCAGCTGTAAAAGAAAAAACCTGCGTGTTGGAGCCGCTTTGCACTTCAAACCCGAATTCGTTAACTCAATAATGCTGCGGCTACTTTTTTCATTTCATCCTATGTGCCTACGCTTAATCGCAACCACTTCGTTCCTTCTTCAAATGTGCGGGCACCAACGATTCCTTTTGCTTCCAGCATTGTTTTTACATCTTTTCCAAAATTGGCTGTGTTGAAATACACAAAACTTGTATGCGATGGAATATACGGAATGCCGGCCTGCTCCAATGCTTTGTAAAATATGGAGCGGGCTTTTGCATTTTCTTTTTTGCAATAGTCAATAAATGCGTTGTCTTTAATGGCTGCCAGTGCGCCTGCTAATGAAACAGCACTCGCCCCAGCATTGGCCCAAGGTTGCAGCTCGTTTAACTTTTTTACAGTTGATGGATGCGCCAACACGTAACCAACTCTTGCACCCGCCATACCATATACTTTTGAAAATGTTTTTGCGATCACAAGATTGGGATAATCATTTACCAGATGTGCCATACTTGGTTCGTCACAAAATTCGGTATAGGCTTCATCGAGTAACACAATTGCTTTGGGTGCTACTTCTTTTATAAATGCTTCCAGTTCATTGGCAGGTATAATGGTACCGGTGGGATTGCCCGGGTTGCAGAGATAAACCATGCGGGTATCTGCATTCATCGTTTCTCTCATAC
>CAYMSG010000368.1:0-4186 GCA_964392955.1 uncultured Chitinophagaceae bacterium
AGGCTGTTTCAAAATTAACTTCTTGCTTTTATAGCTTCCAGAATATGTTTATTCGCTGCCGAGCTTCCGCACTTTAAAGGCGATGTCTGGCAACACCAACTCGCCGTCATCAAGGAACGAAAGAGTATGTGTTATTTTTTCATTAGCATACCACCAAATACAAAAAAACTTATCAACTGTATAGCCCTGATCTCGTTGGTCATAAGACACAACGAGGGCGGTGTGCTTTTTTTTCTTCATTGGTTCTTTTATCGACTGCGGGGAACACCAACAGTGGCAGAAGCGGACGGCTAATGGCATTTTGTTTTATTCTTTCATTAAATTAATTTGTTGGTCAGGCAAACAACACTGACACTAACAGCAGCAGAAAATTATATCACTTAATATATTTTCCCTTTTTCAAGTAAAATGGGCTCTCCAAAAAATAGATCTATCGCTTTGTGTATTTGATCTATAGTATTTAAGGTAACACTATAAGCTAATGGATACTCGCAATTATTTAGATTTAAAAATAAATTACCTTCAGTGTTAATCAAAGTTTCACCTGTAAACCCATATAAAATCATTTTTTTGTTACAAGTAACATCAAATTTAATTTGATCATTAATAATTAGGAAGTTATCATTTATTCGTAGCTTAATAATTGCACTCCTTAATCTTTTTTTATTTAGTAAAAAGTACAGTAATACAATAATGGATGTGGAAATAATATATGTCCAAATATTAATTCTATCCTTTAGGAAGAAATAAAACAAAGACAGACCCCCAAGAATAAAAAGACATAAAAAGCAGAAGTACAAAATATTTTTAACAAATGACTTTCTACTTTGCGATAAAGTCAAAGTGTCTTTATCCACATTTATAACTATTTCAGAAAGGGCTTTCAATTAATTGGTTGTAATTTTTTATCCTTGTTGGCATTTCTATCCTCTCCCACTTGTAATTACAAACCCTCTGATCTCGCTGTTAAAGTCGTCTTCCTGTTGCAAATCTTCCAGGCTGATGTGCATACGGTAACGCCAGTAATTTTTTGGATTGGCCGGCACATTGATACGTTCATCGTTTGGATTTTCCCGCCGCAGTTTTTCACTCATCCCCAGCAGTTCCTGTATCTGGAAAATACTCCACATGGCAGGCGAATACAAATGCTGTGCAATAATGCTGCGAACGATCCATGGTTCGCAGAAATAAGGCGCTTCGCCACGCTGATTCAATTCGTTGGTATAAAATTTTTGTGTTTGTGTACGGTCCTCTTCCCACCAGCCGCGGATGGTACTCATATCATGCGTGCTGGGTGTAACCACACTCATGTACGGTGCATTTGCCGGATGAAAGAATTGTGTCGTGGGGTCTTTTGGCATCCGTTGAATTTCCAGGCTCAACATGCCCATTTGTTTCATTACATCGGGCACACAATCGGGCACCATACCCAGGTCTTCGCCACAAACCAGCATATTGGTGGAACGTTTCAGGTACGGAAGTTTTGCCAATGCTTCTTTGCGCCAGAAATCATCTTGCCGGCGGAAGAAATAATTCACATACAGGTCATCCAGCTTTCGTTTTGAATCATCATCCAGGTAACGGAACGAAGTAGTGGAACCCATACTGATGCGGAAATGAAACTGTTGCCCGTTACTTCCCTCTACTTCAAACAAGATCACATTACTGATGCAATCAAACAAACCGGTTTTGATACGGTCGTGGTGTTCGTTCTTTTCCAGCTGTTCAAAGTATGCTTCTACTTTTCGTTGTGTATTAAACTCTTCTTTTAACTCAAACCGTCCTTCACCAATATCGTTAAGGTAAGGCTTCAGCAGCTCAGTATCACCTCCCATCAATTCAGCCAATACAGAATCATTAATGAATGGTCTGCAAAGACGTTGGTAATCGAACCACATTCCCCGTTGTCCAAATTCATTGATGTGCACAGGCAAGGCCGGAACAAAATACCCCATGATCCCTTCTACCGCATGCATGGGAATACTCCAGATGCGGAAAAAGCCAAGGATATGATCAATACGGAAGGCATCGAAGTAAGCACTCATCTGTTCAAAGCGTTGACGCCACCATTTGAAATTATCCTGCGCCATCCGCTGCCAGTTGTACGTAGGGAAACCCCAGTTCTGCCCTTTCACTGCAAAATCATCGGGTGGTGCACCGGCCTGCATACGCATGTTGTACAATTCCGGTTCAACCCATGCATCGCAACTGTTTCTGTAAATACCGATTGGTATATCACCTTTTACAACAATACCATTGCTGTGTGCATAGTCGGTTGCATCTTTCAACTGCAGGTGCAGATGGTATTGGATGAAATAATACAGAGCGATCTCATCGTAATATTTTTGTGCAGGATCAACAAACTTTTGAATAGCTGCTTCATTGTAAACGCTGTGTGTTTTCCATTTACTGAAATCGGGCGTTTTGTATTTATCACGCAAATAACTGAACGCAGCATACGGCACCAACCAATGACGGTTGAGTTCAAAAAATTCAAAGAAAACTGCATCTTCATGCATGGCTTTCTTTTGCTCCGTATACAATTCTTTAATAGCTGCCCACTTTACTTTCATCACTGCTTCGTAATCAACAGCAGGCAATGCATTGAGTTCTTTCTGTTTCTTTTTTAATGATTTTACAACCGGGTGATTGGCTGTACCTGCTATTGCTTCAATGTTCAAGAAGATGGGATGCAAGGCAAATGCAGAAATAGCTGCGTAGGGATATGAATCGAGCCAGGTATGTGTAGCAGTAGTATCGTTGATGGGTAACAACTGGATCAGTTTCAGATCAACCTTCTTTGCCCAGTTCACCAGTTCTTTCATATCGGTAAACTCACCTACACCTGTACTTTTTTGTGTGCGCAAACTGAACACCGGAATAGCTACTCCTGCTCCTTTCCATGTATTGTTGGGCAGTTGTGCAAACCCATCCTGCAAAATGCTGATTTTCTTTTTGGCAGCACCATCATACAGCATGCGGTTGTTGCCATTTTCAAATCCAACAAATGTTTTGGATGTTGTATTGAACACACCATACTTATACGCAACGGGAAAACTTTCGCTTGAAAAATTCAAACGGGCCGTCCACCAGTTACCCTCGCACTGCATCAACACGGGAGCAGTTGTACTCCAGTTGACCAGTGTTTCGTTGCTGCCTGCAATGCAAAGCACTTCATCGGCTTTCAACAATGGTGCTTTTACTTTGAAGATATGTGTTACATTCTTCAAGGATTTTGCTTTGCCTTCTTTTCGGCGGGGCAACAATACCTGCTGAAACGGCTGGGTATAAAAAGCATTTTCAAATTCTCCGGCATGGTTCCATGTATCGATCAATGTCAGTTCATCCACCTGCAATTTCATGACTTCGATCACACGGTCATCGCCCCATTCAATTACCTGCTCACCATTTTCGTTACGGAGGATATAATTGTATTGGAGATCGTTCTCAAAATCTTTTTCTAATTCAATGGTTACCGTCCAGAACTCATCTGAAAGGTATTGCATGGGCAGAGCGGCAGCTACATCGTTATTGCCAAGCCCGTTACAGTTTCCTGAAACAAACAGGGTTTGGCCATACTGCGTAGAGAAACGCAGATAGAATTGAATCTTCATAATCAACAATTGGGCAGTAAAATAGTGAAATTCCGATGGTTATACCGCATTTCGATCACAAAAAACGGTGGCTTCCGAAATAAAAACAGCACAAACGTTTGCAGCAGGGACACAAAAAAGCCGATTGGCTTTGAACACGAATCGGCTTTTGTTTTGGCGGAGAGAGACCCAAAGGGTGAACAGGGATTCGCCTCCCCAGACCAATCAACGGTTTTTTCCTGAAGAATCCCTGTGGGACAAGACCGCCGCATTCGACCGTTCTGCCATCTTAAATAATTCCTTTTGACTTTAAATACCTGTAACCATCCACCGTTTTAAAAAATTGTTCACGGGCAAAGGCTTCACTCCTGTTCGAGAAAACTTCATAGTACAGCAGCTTGTATGGACGATACGCTTTGGTAGATCTTACTTTGCCGGCATTATGATTTTGAAGTCGCTTTTCGACATCTTCACAACTTCCAAAATAACGTCGGCCATTTACTTCACTGATTAATATGTAAGCGTAAAATGGCATCAATAAAAAATCCCGGATTAACCGGGATACGTGCGGAGAGAGAGGGATTCGAACCCCC
>CAYMSG010000369.1:0-4185 GCA_964392955.1 uncultured Chitinophagaceae bacterium
TCGAAAATGTAAGCGGTGCAATTTTGCCAATACGATACGCAAGGATGGCGCTCATGGCTTCGTGCACCTGCCGGCCTTCGAATGGATACACCAATAAATGATAACCATCTTTGCTTTCATGTTGCTCAATCAATAACTCGTCGTGTTTTGGAATATGCGATAGTTCCTGTTGCAGTTGAAAGAGGGAGGAGAGATGAATGAGTTCGGGAGCAGGGTCGGCCCACGCCTCAGCGTGGTCTGACCCGGAGATTGAAACAGGATTATCGTCTGGCCGCCCGGAGCGGCCTGACTCCGCCACCTCATGAAATGTTTCCCTCAATTTTTTTCCAAGGTTGGCCGTTAAACTCATGCGCCCGCCATTCCAGCTGGGTACAATTGTTTTTTTAGATGATGACTTGCGTACAAACGCCGTCATGTCTTTGATCTGTACCAGTTCAAGATTTCGCCCGGCCAATGTAAATGAATCGCCCGTTTCCAACCGACTGATAAAATATTCTTCGATCACACCCACAAATCCACCACTCACCATTTTTACTTTCAGCATCACATCGCTCACAATCGTGCCGATGTTCATGCGGTGACGCATGGCCAATCGCCTGCTTTGTATTTTATAGAGCCCATCAATGATCTCGATCTTTTTATAATCATCATACTGCTGTAATGCTTTGCCTCCTTCAACCAAAAACTGTAATACATCATTCCATTCGTTTTCCTGGAGATCACGAAAGCAATAGGTTGACTTTATTTCCCGCAACAACTCTTCCGGACGAAACCCATCCGAAATCGCCAATGTATTTAAGTATTGGATCAACACATCAAAGCATAATAACATCGGTTCCTTGCTTTCAATGAAATTTTCATCAATAGCTTTTTTTAGAGCCGCTGCTTCCACTAGTTCCAGTGAATGAGTCGGCAGAAAATAAATTTTACTCACTGCATCGGGACTGTGACCGCTGCGTCCGGCACGTTGTAAAAAACGGGACACACCTTTCGGTGAACCAACCTGTATAACGGTCTCGACCGGACGAAAATCAACACCTAAGTCAAGTGATGCTGTGCATACTACCGCTTTCAGTTTAGCAGTATGCAATGCCTCTTCCACCCACAGACGAAGTTCCTGTTCAATACTTCCATGATGTAAAGCAATAGCACCTGCCAGTTGCGGTGCATGATTCAGCAGCTCCTGGTACCAACGCTCACTCATGCCACGAGTGTTGATGAAGATGAGGGTAGTGGTACTTTGTTCAATGATCGGAATTACTTTGTGGATGAGTTTCAAACCAAGGTGCCCGGCCCATGGATAGTTTTCCATTTCGTCGGGTAATACAGATTCAACCACGATCTGTTTTTTCATCGTGGCTCTTACAATCACACCTTCTTTGCTTAATGTTGACAGCAACACTTCTTTCGCTTCTTCTAAATTTCCAATTGTTGCACTGATTCCCCAGATCATTGGTTTAGTATTGCCCATTGCCCATTGACTATTGACTATTCTGCTGAGCGCTAATTCCACCTGCACACCACGTTTGCTTCCCATCAGCTCATGCCATTCATCAATCGCAATTACCTGTACGGTTTTGAAAGCATCAGCATAACCTTTTGAAGCAAGAAACAGGTGCAGGCTTTCGGGCGTAATGATGAGTACTTCGGGAAGCTGCCGTTTTTGTTTGGCCCTTTCGGATGTGGTGGTGTCGCCGTTGCGGATGCCCACACTCCACTGCAAACCGAGTTCAGCGATCGCTTCTTCCATAGCCCGGCCAATATCTTTTGCCAATGCCCGCAGCGGGGTGATCCACATCAACTGCAACCCGTTTTTTGATTTACGTTGCCATTGATCGGGATGTTGGTTGATGAAGCGGATGAGCGATCCCAGAAACACCGAATAAGTTTTGCCGCAGCCGGTTGGAGCATTGACCAGGCCACTTTCTCCGTTCGCAATATGCATCCATGCTTCCTGCTGAAACAGGAACGGTTGCTTCCCTTTTTCGGCAAGCCAGGAAGCGATCCGTTGATACCCCGGTGTTGATTGAATATCCATATGCGAGAGCAACAAAACTAATGATTTGACTGTCGATGAGAGAAGATCATTTTACGTCTGTTGTAGATGTTTTACTCCTGCTATTGCGGCACCGGTCGCTGCAATACTTCACTTCCTCCCATACCTTTTCCCATTTCTTTCGCCACGTAAACGGGCGGTTGCAAACAATACAGATCTTTTGTGGCAAATGCTGTTTCTTATGCGGCATGGAACAGAAACAAGTTGTTGGGTGAAAAAGTTTACAGGAAAGCAATCAGCGAGAGTGAAATATCAGCGTGGGATATCTCCTGAACGGAGGACGATGTATTCATTGCATATGTTGAGCCAATCATCAGTTCATACGTGAAACGAGGTTATTGCTGCGCTTGAGTATGTAGATGCGTTTGTTTTCAAAATAATTCGGGCGACCGGTATTTGTGTTGAGAACAGGCTTGAAATCGTATTCCGTAAAAGAGCGGAAGCTGCGTTCGTTGAGGTGCTGCATCAATTCATCGTTGTATTTTAATAACAGGTTGATGAAATGCCAGGTAAGTTCAAACCCTTTGTAGGCAACATCAGAAGGACGGCCGTTTGTAAGGTCGGTAAATGATTTTGTAAAGTTGCCGTATGCAACGGTGCCTGTATTGTAAAACGTAGTGCTGTAAAAGATCGGCAGGTCTTTGTAATCCGGCTTGTTGAGGTCTTTCAACCCATCCCAGGTAGGCATACCTACCAGTTCAAACGGATATTTTTTTCGCAGGCTGTTGGCATTGTTCACCAATCGTAACCCGAAATTTTCATCCAGCGATCCGCAAATGAGGAGGTTGGTTGTTGTACTGTCGAGATGTGGAGTAAGATCAGCAACAGTAAACATATCATCCAGCATCACGGTTTTCCATTTCAGCAACTGCCCCCCGTTACTTCCTTTGTTTGATTGGTTAAAGGAAGCAGCCAATCGATCTTCCTGTTGTCCTTTGCGACGTACATATACAAGATTGGCCGTTGGGTTATGCCGCATAATAAAATTATACAACGCTTCACAGTGAATGGAAAGCGTAGAATTCACAATAATGGTAAACGGGTTGTTTGTTACCCCGCCATCATTGGGAAATGTGGCCGATACAAAGGGGATATTTTTCAACTGTGCAATCTCCGCCATCGTCATATAATCATTGCCGCTTACTGCACCAATCATCAGATCCAATGAATCAAAACTGTTGCGCTTGTATAACTCCGGTAAACTTTGATTGACAGAACGTACATCGTACAATACCACTTCAAGATTTTTGTTGGTAGCTAACGAATCAACCGCCAGCAACGCACCCTGTACAAAATCAAGACCGGGTAATAAATGCCGTGGCATCTGGTTGGCAAAGCGATAGGTTGCCCCTGTAAAAGAAGAATCCAGATAAAGGTTTGCAAAAACGCCAACACGGTATTTCTTTACAGCAATACTGTCCTGTGCATGCACTGCAAACGAAATTGATGTTAACAGTAAGACAAATAATAGTCTTTTCATGTGGTTATTTTATGATGCCTTTTCGTAACATGGAAAATCCCAAAAAACGATCTGGCTGATTGCCATCATTTGACCGTTTATTGTATGGATAACCTGTACAACGCTTAGCAGATGATTATTCCCATTCAATGGTTGCAGGTGGTTTGCTGCTGATATCATACACAACCCGGTTAATGCCTCTTACTTTGTTGATGATCTCGTTCGAGATATGTGCCAGGAACTCATAGGGGAGATGTGCCCAGTCGGCCGTCATCCCATCTACTGATGTTACTGCACGAAGTGCCAAGGTAAATTCATAAGTACGTTCATCACCCATTACACCCACACTTTGCACCGGCAACAAAATGGCACCTGCCTGCCACACTTTATCATACAACTGATGCTCTTTTAATCCATTGATGAAGATCGCATCGGCACGTTGCAACAAATCTACTTTTTCTTCGGTTACTTCACCCAAAATACGAATGGCCAAACCCGGACCAGGGAATGGATGACGGTTAAGCAGATCAGCGGGGATACCCAGCTCTGCACCTACCCGGCGTACTTCATCTTTAAATAAATATCGAAGCGGTTCTACCAATTCCAGCTTCATGGTATCGGGCAAGCCGCCCACATTGTGATGCGATTTGATTGTAACCGAAGGGCCATG
>CAYMSG010000370.1:0-4155 GCA_964392955.1 uncultured Chitinophagaceae bacterium
TCACGGGTGAAATTGTTTTACCAACTCTGGCAAACAACAACCGGAGGTAATCATATATCTCCGTCATGCTACCCACAGTACTGCGGGGTGTACGGGTAATTACTTTTTGTTCGATGGCGATGGCGGGGCACAATCCTTTGATGTAGTCCACATCCGGTTTATTCATCCGGTTGAGGAACTGACGGGCATAAGCACTTAAACTTTCGGCATAACGACGCTGTCCTTCTGCATACAACGTATCAATGGTAAGAGAAGATTTACCACTTCCGGAAACACCCGTTACTACGATAAATTTATTACGGGGAATGTGTACCGATACATCTTTCAGATTGTGTACCCGTGCCCCTTTTATGAAGATATCGTCCTTTTTGATTGTTGCAGAAAGATCAAGCTGCTTCTTTTTTACCGCTGTTGCCATAGAAAAACAAATTTAACTGATAATCAATTCAGTTAAGAATTGATGTAGTAAGTAAACCTGTTACAGTTAAATTTTTCCTCAACAAAGCAGCTCAAAGCCGGGATAGTAACCGTACTACAGACAGCGGAAAATACTATTAGCAGGCCAAGGGGTAATACGTTAAATAATTCTGAATGTTGGAAAGTTGAGATATTTCATTTAGTTTTATTCCGAAATTCAATATCAAAATCAGAAACTCAAATTTTTTCTGCCTATTGCTCTAAACTTCTACACTATTTTCAGCCCTAAATCACAAGCTGAAGTCTTTTATTGAAAAACCGTCAACTGTAGAAGTGTATGCATCTGTATCAACAATTTACCGATCAACAACTCATCCACCTTTTTAAGGATGGAAAGTCTGAAGCCATGGAAACTTTAGTGCTGCGTCATAAAGACAAGCTCTATACTTCTATCTTCCTGCTGGTGAAAGACAAATATCTTGCCGAAGATCTCTTCCAGGATATGTTCATCAAAGTAATTGACACCGTTCGGGGCAACCGCTATACAGAAGAAGGTAAGTTTCTTCCTTGGGCGATGCGTATTGCACACAATTTATGTGTGGATCATTTCCGCAGGGTAAAGCGTACACCCACCATTAAAACAAGTGACAACCACGATATTTTTGAAGTACTGAATTTCAGCACTGAGAATGCTGAGGAAAAGATGATGAAAAACCAGAGTTATGACCGCATCCGCCGGATGCTTGATCTGTTACCTGAAGAACAACGTGAAGTGATCATTCTGCGCCACTATGCTGATCTGAGTTTTAAAGAAATTGCATCGCTTACCAACTGCAGCATCAATACTGCTCTGGGTCGCATGCGCTACGGACTCATCAACATGCGTAAGATGATGACAGAAAAACAAATCGCTCTGTAAAAAACATTCCTGCACGAGAACCTGACAAAACCAAATCCCTCCGTTTAGCGGAGGGATTTATTTTTTCCAATTATTATTAGATAGTATAGAAACCTAATTTGTCTTTTTCCCAAACGCTTCCAATCCACATTCCAGCCATTGTTTAAATTCAGCGGCACTTGGGGTATAACCTTTTGTTTTTGTAAGTGCAGTTTCATCCAAACCAAGAATGGCATATTGTGGCTGAGCTACAGCATTAAAGTTTTCACTTTGGAAGGTTGCCCATTTATCGCCAACTGTAATGATCTCTTTCTTTACGCCTGTCTTCGTGGTGAATGTTTGTTGCTGCGCCGATGGTAGCACTTTACGTTCATCAACATACAGCGATACTACTACAAACTTATTCTTCATAAGGGCAAGTACTTCCGGATCAGTCCAAACATTTTCCTCCATACGTCGGCAGTTTACACAGGCCCAACCTGTGAAATCAATCAACAATGGTTTGTTCTGTTGCCTGGCCAACGTTAAAGCTTCTTCGTAATCCCGTAAAGGTTCTAAAGAATTTTCACAATTCACCGGATGCTTGTACACACTGTAACAAAGCGGCGGCGGAAACCCACTGATGAGTGTAAGATTTGCAGCCTTGGTATTGGTTACACCGGGAACAAGATAGATCGTTGCCGCTGCAAATAATGCAATGAATGTCCAACGAACACCACCAATTTTCACCTTCTTATCATCATGTGGAAATTTGATAACCCCAAGCAGGTAAAGTACAATGAGTAAACCGATCAACACCCAAATACCAATAAACACTTCCCTTGGCAACAGATGCCATTGTTTTACCAGATCTGCATTACTGAGGAATTTCACCGCCATGGCCAACTCTAAAAATCCAAGTACCACTTTTACGGTATTCAGCCAGCCACCACTTTTTGGTAACGATTGTAACCAGTTCGGAAACATAGCAAACAAAGCGAAGGGTAAAGCCAATCCCAATCCAAAACCTCCCATCCCAAAACTCAACTGCATGGCTCCTCCATCTTTTGTTAACGCACCCGCAAGTAAGGAACCGAGAATGGGACCAGTACAGGAAAATGAAACAATGGCTAAGGTCAACGCCATAAAGAAAATACCGAGCGAACTACCTACGCTTGCTTTTGAATCAGCTTTATTAGCGAAATTACCGGGCAGTGCTATTTCAAAATATCCAAAGAACGAAATGGCAAAAACGACAAAAATGATAAAGAAGATAATGTTGAGCCAAACATTGGTAGAAATATTATTCAATATTTCCGGATCGGTTTGATCAAGCAAATGAAACGGCAGGCTCAATAAGATATAGATCAGGAAAATAAAAAAGCCATACAGCGATGCATTTCGGATTCCTTTGCCTCTGCTGCCGCTTCGCTTGGTAAAGAAAGATACAGTTAACGGAATCAACGGAAACACACAGGGGGTGAGTAATGCAATGAAACCGCCAATTAACCCCAGCAGAAAAATTCCCCACAGGCTTTTTCCTTCTGTTCCTTCATCACCACAATTATTTAATGGGTTGTCAATATCAATACTGTTTATTTTGATACGGGCGGTTTGCGATATACCACCTTCCAGCGCCACATCAAACGGAAATTCCTGAGCAGGTAAAAACTCTTCGGGTGCACCAGTGCTGTACACAAGTGTTCCTTTCAGCTGAGCCGGCACAACGCCATTGATGGTGATCTTTTGCGAAAGAGTGGCTTCCTCTTTGGCAATGAGCACATACTTATTCTCAAACAGCGGATCAGCATACGAACTGCTGCCTAGCTGTATTTGCATAAAGCTTTTTTTTGCAATCGAACTGTCGGTAAACTGTACTGCAATTGAATCGAGACCTTCTGCATTTTTTGTAAACAGGTACAGGAATTTGCCAGGAGTTATTTTTCCTTTGAAAACAAGTTCATATTCTTTGGCGGCCAGTTTTTTACTTCTTACCTCCCAACGAACAACAGCCGAATCCTGTGCTACTGCCTGTTGCAGCATCAGGAATGAGAGAATAGAAAAAAGAAAAGAATGTATAATTGATTTCATGTGTTGTTTTTTTTCCGTTGTACAACGAAGCAACTAAACCGTTGTACATTTTTTCATGCAATAGCCGGATGAAATAATAAGCTGAATGATTCTAATATGATATACAGCGTTAAAAATCCCGCCTTTTACAAGACGGGATCAACTTTTTTATCCTTCTAACTTTACACTGAATTTTGCTTTATCGGGAGGTAAACACTGCTTATCATCACATACCATAAATTCAACATCACCGGAAAGAGATGTTTTTACAGCCGATTTTACAGTTACAATTTGTACAAACTCTACTTTATTCGAATAAAAGCGTGAACGTGATTGTGTAGCCTTATCGAAAGCATCGGTAACCTTCCCCACTTCTTTTGGCTTACCGCTTACTACCAGCAACGGATTTTTTGCAAAGTTGATAGTCGTAGGTAATGCAATTGCATCAGCACTTTGGGTCTGGCTGTACAGATGCCAGCCGGGCTGGATGTTTGCAATCATCCGCACTTCATATTTTTTGTCGCCAATTTTTTTAACAACATAATCCCATTTCACTTTTGTACCGCTTTGTGCAAATGCTGCTACTGATACAAATAAGAAGATAACTGCAGTAAAGAATTTTTCCATGGATCTGTTCATTTTCTGATTCAGTTACAAAGATGCCTCCAAATCGTTGAAAGAAATGTCGGTCAGGTCACAAAAAAGAATTTTATCAAATCATTTACGTTTGAAAACCCCTATCAGATTGCAACAGCTGCGTTGATTAACAAAGCATTGAGAATTTTTCGTCC
>CAYMSG010000371.1:0-4135 GCA_964392955.1 uncultured Chitinophagaceae bacterium
CTGATTATTATTTCACCAAGCATGCACGTTGCCGCATGAAATGCCGGCATATTACACAGGAAGAAGTAAAAGAAATTGTGCAGAAGGCCGAAGTGAATTACAGGAAGAGTGAACTCGATGCAGCGCAAGGTCCGAAGTATGCATTGGAAGGAATTACTTCACGAGACAGACAGCATGTGCGCATCATTGTAGCACCGAAGCAACGGCATTTAACGATTGTAACGGTGATTGATTTAGAGAATGAGTGGGCGTGCCCGAGTTGTAAGTAATGATCTGTCATCCCGACGAAGGAGGGATCTGCCGGTCATTTGCATATAGCCAAACAGATGTCTCCTTCGTCGACATGACGCTTCGAAATATGAAAGTTTTATTTAAGCCCTTTCAAATCCTTTACGTCATCTACGCCATGATCCTTTTTCTGATCATGATGTTGATGGTTGTTCCATTTGTACTCATTGCTTCTTTCTTCGGCAAGATCAAAGGGGGCAATGCAGTGATGCGCATAGTGCATTGGTGGGCGGATGCCTGGTTGTTCCTGATCGGAATTTCTCACAAACGAATTGTTGAACAGGAGATCAGGGCACATCAACCGTACATCTTTGTCAGCAATCATAATTCGTACATGGATATTCCGCAGATGCTGAAAGCCATTCGTCAGCCCTTGCGTATTCTGGGCAAAGCTGAGATGGGAAAGATACCCGTGTTTGGCATCATCTACAATGCAGCAGTGGTACCCGTGTTGCGTGGCAGTGCAGAAAACCGGGCCAAGAGTGTAAAGACGCTGCGTTCGGTATTGAGTCATGAAATATCCATCTACATTGCTCCCGAAGGCACCTTTAACATGACCGATAAGCCATTAATCGATTTTTATGATGGTGCATTTCGGTTGGCTATTGAAACGCAAACACCCATCAAACCCTTACTCTTTTTAGATGCAGTGGATCGGTTGCACTGGCGCAGCATTTTTTCGTTGACCCGCGGTAAGCTGCGGACTGTTTACCTCGAAGAAATTTCCCCGGAAGGCTACACACCGTTTGATGTACAGGCGTTCAAACAAAAAGTGTACGATGTAATGGAGACTAAACTGAAGGAATACAAGGCAAGTTGGGTGGTGAATGGTGAATTGTGAATGGTCAATTTCGGCTTCCAATAATTTTGCTGCTACATTCAGGTCTTACTCACTAAATTGCGTATTCACCATTCACTATTGACCATTCACCGTGTTCGCTGAAATCATTATACCACTCGCTCTTCCGAAAAATTATACCTGGAGCATTCCCGATCGTTTGCAGGAACAGGTACGTGTGGGTGTACGGGTGGAAGTGGAACTGCGGAAAAAACGTTATGCCGGCGTTATTAAAACATTACACAATAACAAACCTGCGGCATTCGACCCAAAGTTTATTCTGAATGTACTGGATGTTGAACCCATCATCCACGAAGAGCAGTTGAAATTGTGGCAATGGATAGCGGATTATTATTTGTGCACGGAAGGTGAGGTGATGGCAGCTGCATTACCTGCGCATTTTAAACTCAGTAGTGAAACCATCTTGGTTTATAATGAGGAGATCGGCGAAGATTTTTCTACACTCGATCATGATGAGTATTTAGTGGCAGAAGCATTGTTAATTCGCAAAGAGCTGAAACTACCCGAAGTGCAGCAGATACTCGATACATCGCATGTATATCCAGTTGTAAAACGGTTGATCGAAAAACGGGTTTGCTTTGTATGGGAATCCTTGAAAGAAACGTATTCAGCCAAAAAGGAAACCTTCGTACTACTCAATCCTCAATACGATAATGAAGATCAGTTGAGCGAACTACTCAACAACTGGAGCCGTGCACCAAAGCAAATGGAATTGCTGTTAAGCTATCTGCATTTGATAAAAACAGAAGGCGAAGTAAGCAAAACAGCTTTGCTCAAAAAAAGTAACGCCAGTGATGCACAACTGAAAGGGTTGGTGGAGAAAGGAATTTTATTTTTGGAGAAACGTGCAGTTGATCGTTTGCTCAATCTGCCAAGAAATATTTCGATCGATTTTGAATTAACGGCTGCACAACAAACATCGTTAGATGAAATTCGCAAGTCGTTTGAAGCGAGATCTGTTTGTTTATTGCACGGTGTAACTGGTAGTGGTAAAACGCAACTCTATATTAAACTCATTGAAGAATACATCCGCAAAGGAAAACAAGTATTGTACCTGTTGCCTGAAATTGCACTGACCGCTCAGATCATTCGTCGCTTACAAAAGCATTTTGGCGGCTACATTGGTATTTATCACAGCAAGTTTAATCAGAACGAACGCATTGAGATCTGGAACAAGATCAAGAGCGGTGAAATGAAAGTGGTGCTGGGTGCAAGGAGTTCGCTCTTTCTTCCCTTTGCCGATCTGGGTTTGATTGTGTGCGATGAAGAACACGACAGCAGTTACAAACAACAGCAACCTGCGCCACGCTATAATTCACGTGATGCAGCGGTATATTATGCAACGATATTTGGTGCCAGAGTATTGTTAGGTAGCGGAACACCATCTATTGAAACCTATTATAACACACAAACGGAAAAGTATAGCCTGGTTGAATTGAATGAACGGTACGGTGAAGGTGAATTGCCGGCAATTGAATTGATCGATACCAAACCGCTCTTCAAACAGACAAAAGAAAAAGTAATGATTGCACCGGCTTTGCAAAAAGCCATTGAAGAATCATTACTGCAAAAGAAACAGGTGATCCTGTTTCAGAACAGGAGAGGGTACACGCCCCACCAGGTTTGTAAAGCCTGTGGCTGGATACCGAATTGTCGATATTGTGATGTGAGTTTAACCTATCATAAGTTCAAGAATAAACTGCAGTGCCATTACTGCGGCACAATTTATCCAACCGTTACAACTTGTGAAGCCTGCGGCAGTCATGATTTTATGCAGCAGAATTTTGGTACCGAGAAAGTAGAAGAGCAACTGCAGGAGTTAATTCCCCATGCAAAAATTGCTCGCATGGATTATGATACGGTGAGTGGCAAAACAGCACACGATCAGTTAATCCAGAATTTCGAACAGCAACGCATTGATGTTTTAGTAGGTACACAAATGGTGGTAAAGGGTTTGGATTTTGAACATGTGAACCTGGTAGGCATACTCGATGCCGATAGCCTGTTAAGCTTTGCTGATTTTCGAGTAAATGAACGTGGCTTTCAATTGATGGAGCAGGTGAGTGGCCGTGCCGGAAGAAAAGATGCACATGGTAAAGTAATGATACAGGTGGCCAATACCAATCATCCTGTGTTGAAATTTGTGAAGGCGCATGATTATAAATCGTTTTATGCAGAAGAAATTCAAGGCAGGCGACAGTTTTTCTATCCGCCGTTTTCACGCATCATTCAACTTACGTTCCGGCATAAGCACAAGGAAGTGGTTGAAGCGGCAGCACAACTGGTTGCAGAAAACATGAAAGCTTTGTTTACAAATTACATGGTTGGTCCGGCAGAACCGGTGGTGAACAGAATTCGTAATCAGTACATCATGGAGCTGCTGTTTAAATTACCGAAAGATGCACAGTTGATACACCAATGCAAAGAGATGATTTTGGCACAGGAAGTGCATTTGCATAATCATCCGAATTTGAAGAGTGTGGTGGTGATACCGGATGTAGATAAGATATAATGGTTGGTTTAATTCTGCGCTGCATTCAAATATTCAACTGGGTTCAAGTAAAACATCTTCTTCCATCCTTGTATGGCATCATCTTTTCTCCATGGTATAGGTATGATGGATATGATTGTGTAATGTAAATGCGGTGCTTTGCCTCTTGCATTACCTGTTGTACCCACCGTACCTATTGCTTTCTTTGAATTTACAAACGAAAGGGTGGATGTTTTAATTTCTTTGAGGTGTGCGTAGTAATGCAATCGCCATTTTGGCCCCAGTACTAAAACAATGTTTCCTCCTTTCTTAATTGTTCCTGTATAAAGAACAATTCCATGTGTAGAAGAAACAATATCTGTACCCTGCATTGCAAAAATGTCCACACCTTTATGTGTTATAGAAGTGCCCCATGGATAAGCCCAAAACGATTGTTGATTATAGCTTGTTTTGCCGGCATTTTTTACCGGCATCGAAAAGCGTTCGGGAATAAGAAA
>CAYMSG010000372.1:0-4120 GCA_964392955.1 uncultured Chitinophagaceae bacterium
AATGATCTGCATTGCGTATAAGAAATGCCTGTTAACGATGCACCCGTTGGCCCTGTGCTGCCCGACCAGTTACCAATCATTGCCAAACTTCTGTCAGAAAAAATATCCTGTGGAGCACGGCCGGTAATATCAAACAGGAACCAATCGTAATTATCAATATTGTTTTTCGGAATAATGCTGAAAGAAAATGTACCAGACGTGTTACAGGTAAATTTATAGTAAACCGGGTTGTTGTCTCCGTAACTGGTGTTTGAATTTGTACAACCGGCAACAAAAAAACCATTGTTTCTGCAGGGAGCCAGTGTTGCCTGTTCGTAATTTCCATTGCCACAGATTTGAAAAGCTGTGGAGGGGGTTTGACCGGGTAAATTGCATGGCTGTGCGGTTGATGTTACTACACCCAAGTATAACAAACATATCAGCAAACAGCAGCGCATCGTTACATAAATGTAAATATTTAAAAGCTACAGCTATTGTTGTATTGAATGCTTTCTGAAATGAGCAATAAAATCATTCCACAAAAAACGTCCCGTTTAAAAGAACGGGACGTTTGCTTATTGCCAATTATCTATTGCTGATTGGATTACGCTTCTTCTTCTGCATAACTGCTTACCGGCTCACAGGTACAAATCAAATTACGATCGCCGTACGTGTTGTTGATGCGGCTTACACTTGGCCAGAATTTATTCAATGTTACATAGTAGAGCGGGTATGCAGCCTGTTGTCTTGAGTAAGGTCGGTTCCATTCATCTGCTGTTACTACATGTTGTGTATGCGGTGCATGTTTCAACACATTGTTCGCTTTGTCGGCTTTGCCTTCTTCAATTGCACGGATTTCCTGGCGAATACTCAGCATTGCATCGCAGAAACGATCCAGCTCTGCTTTGTCTTCGCTTTCTGTTGGTTCGATCATGATGGTACCCGGTACTGGGAAACTCATGGTAGGTGCATGGAAACCATAATCCATCAAACGTTTAGCCACATCTTCTGCTTCAATGCCCGCCGTGTTTTTAAACGGACGAAGATCAACGATAAACTCATGCGCACAGGTTCCGTTCGATCCGTTGTACAGGATGTCGAAATCATTTTCCAGTCGGGCTTTCATATAATTTGCATTCAGAATTGCATATTCAGTTGCACGTTTTACACCATCGGCACCCAGCAAACGGATATAGGCGTAACTGATGAGCAGGATCGAAGCTGAACCATACGGTGCTGCACTTACTGCACCATGCGTACCTTGATTGATATGCCCTGGTAAGTGGGGTGCCAGGTGTGCTTTCACACAAATAGGTCCCATGCCGGGGCCGCCACCGCCATGTGGAATAGCGAATGTTTTATGAAGGTTGAGGTGACAAACATCAGCACCGATCAACCCGGGCGATGTTAAACCAACCTGTGCATTCATGTTGGCTCCATCCATATACACTTGTCCACCATGTTGATGAACGATCTCACAAATTTCTTTTACAGTTTCTTCAAACACACCGTAGGTGCTTGGATAGGTGATCATCACACCGGCAAGATTTGCACTATGCTGTTCAGCCTTAGCTTTAAAGTCGGCTACATCAATGTATCCATTGTCGAGTGCTTTTACCACCACTACTTTCATGCCCGCCATCACAGCACTTGCAGGGTTGGTACCATGTGCAGAAATCGGAATGAGGATGATGTTGCGGTGTGCATCACCATTTGCTAAAAGGAAATTGCGGATGGCCAGTAAGCCTGCATACTCGCCCTGTGCTCCACTGTTTGGTTGTAAACTGCAAGCATCAAACCCGGTAATTACGTTCAAGTACTGTCCCAGTTCTTCAATAATTTGCTGGTAACCTTTTGTTTGATCTGCTGGTGCAAAGGGATGCATTTTGCTCCAATGAGCCCAGCTGAGCGGCATCATTTGTGTGGCTGCATTCAGCTTCATGGTGCAACTGCCCAATGAGATCATAGAAGTATTGAGCGAAAGATCTTTGTTTTCCAGTTGTTTGATGTAACGCATCATCTGGCTTTCGCTGTTATGCGTATTAAAGTTGGGATGTGTTAAGAAAGCACTTGTTCTTGCAAGTACAACAGGGATATGCTGGAGAACAACTTCTTCCTGCACTGCGAAATGTACAGGATCAATATCATTCACAAAACAATTGATCAAATCATACAGGTCTTCCAATGAAGTTGTTTCGTCAATTGAAATGCCAATGGTTTGCGTATCAATATAACGGAGATTGATCTCTTGTTTTTCTGCTTTTGTTCTAATTGCTGCAATGTCGTTTACTTTCACAGCAATTGTATCAAAGAAGAAATCACTTCCTAATGTAAAGCCTCTTTCTTTTAAACTGTCGGCAACAGTTTGCGCCAGTAATGCAACACGTGTTGCAATGTTGATCAATCCCTGCGGACCATGATACACCGCATACATCGCTGCCATGTTCGCCAGCAATGCCTGTGCCGTACAAATATTGGAAGTTGCTTTTTCACGTTTGATGTGTTGCTCTCTTGTTTGCAAAGCCATACGTAATGCACGGTTGTTTTGTGCATCAATACTTACACCAATGATACGGCCTGGGATAGAACGTTTAAATTCATCTTTGGTGGTAAAGAACGCAGCATGTGGCCCCCCATAACCTAACGGAACTCCAAATCGCTGTGCAGATCCAAACGCAACATCGGCACCCAGTTCACCCGGAGGAGTTAACAGCGTTAATGCCAACAGATCAGTTGCCATTGCCACAAAACCACCCACAGCCTGCACCTGCTGAATAAATTGGCGGTAATCTTCGATCGATCCAATATTGTTGGGATATTGTACCAACGCACCAAAATAGCTGCTGTCGATGGTTGCTGTTTTGTAATCGCCAAATACAATTTCGATGCCCATGGGCGTACCACGGGTGATCAGGAGGTCTTTTGTTTGCGGGAATACCTCATTGTCTACAAAAAACTTCGGCGCATTGATAACATCCGTGCGGTTTACATGGTGAAACAGCATGTTCATTGCTTCAGCTGCTGCCGTCGCTTCGTCTAATAAAGAAGCATTGGCAATGGGCAAACCCGTCAGGTCGCTAACCATGGTTTGGAAGTTGAGCAAACTTTCCAAACGACCTTGCGAAATTTCAGCCTGGTAGGGGGTGTATTGAGTGTACCAACCCGGGTTTTCAAAAATGTTTCGCAATATCACCGAGGGTGTAATCGTATCATAATAACCCTGGCCAATATAATTCTTAAACAATTTGTTGTTGAGTGAAATCTCTTTGAGATGTTTCAACAGGTCGGCTTCGCTCATGGCATCCGGAATATCCAGTTTTTCATGGTTGCGGATGGAGGCGGGTACTGTTTTGCTGATGAGATCTTCCATTTTGTTAACACCAACAGCTTTCAGCAGACTAGCTTCGGCTCCGGTGGTTCCAATGTGCCGGCGGGAAAATTCGTTTTGTTGCGCTTCAAAGAGATTCATGTGCTTTTTTACGTTTATGTCAGAAAGGGAATAGTATAAACATGATACGATCGTCTTTTTCCAGCTCTTCGGCCGAAAATAAAAGACGGGCAAAGTTACGGGTAGAACCAATTCAAATAAACGCATGTTAGCTGTGTGGGGAAAGCCTGTTGAAGAAGCTGCCAGCTGCTGGCTTTTGCGTGATTTTGGAAAGGTTCAACAAAACTCCATTTAATTTGCGTGGTAAAGCTTTTTGTCTTTGCCGGCCGCTTGCAGCGAGTGGCTGGCGGCTTTCTTACATTTGCACTATGGCGGAGGAACTGTTACACAACTGGGAAAAGAAAGCTGCGGAGCATCAGAAAGAATATGGACGATTTCTGAAACGAGCCGATAAGAATAAGGTGTTGAAACAATTACCCGATCTGCACGAAGAGGCATTTGAAAAAGTGGATTGCCTGCAATGTGCCAATTGCTGCAAAAATTATTCGCCCCGTTTTAAAACACCCGATATAAAACGCATCAGTAAACATTTGCGGATGAAGGAAAGTGTTTTTATTGAAACCTATCTGCGGTTAGATGAAGAAGGTGATTACGTGGTGAAGTCGAAACCATGTCCTTTTCTCGGAGCTGGTAACTACTGCGATATTTATGATGTCCGTCCGTCTGATTGTGAACGCTTTCCTTATACTGATG
>CAYMSG010000373.1:0-4099 GCA_964392955.1 uncultured Chitinophagaceae bacterium
CGGGTGCATTGCTCAACCAGTATCATTTGGCGTACACAACATTTGGTGAGCTGAACGAAACAAAAAGCAATGTTGTCTGGATCTTTCATGCACTAACAGCCAACAGCGATCCGAGCGAATGGTGGGAAGGGTTGGTTGGAGAAGGAAAATTATTTGACCCGGCTAACTATTTTATTGTTTGCGTAAACATGCCCGGCAGTGCGTATGGCAGTATTGGTCCGTTGGATATAAATCCTTTAACAAACGAGCCGTACTATCACGATTTTCCCTGGTTTACGCCACGAGATATGATCCGTGCATACGATCCCTTGCGCAAGGCGTTAGGCATTGAAAAAATACATATCGGCATCGGAGGCAGTATGGGTGGACAGCAGTTGCTCGAATGGGCGATTGAAGAACCACAACTGTTCGAACATATTATTCCAATTGCAACAAATGCGTATCACTCGGCGTGGGGTGTTGCCTTCAATGCATCGCAACGTTTGGCTATTGAAGCAGATGTTACCTGGAAAAATAAAAGTGCAGATGCAGGACAGGCGGGTTTAAAAGCAGCACGTAGTATTGCATTGCTATCGTATCGTCATTACGATGCGTATGGCATCAGTCAGATAGAAGAAACCAATGATGTGCTGGAAGATTTTAAAGCCGAATCGTACCAACGTTATCAGGGCGATAAACTGGTGAAACGTTACAACGCATTCAGCTATTATTTTCTTGGCAAAGGAATGGATGCGCACAATGTTGGCCGCAGCCGTGCTTCTATTGAACTGGCGTTAAAAGAAATTACTGCACGTACATTGGTTATTGGTATCAGTAACGATTTGCTGTTCCCCGTCAGTGAACAGCAGTTTCTGGCGAATACCATCAGCGGGGCACATTTCAAAAGCATTGAATCATTTTACGGGCATGATGGATTCCTGTTGGAGTATGATCAGATCAGCAAGGCCATCAATAACTTTTTACAGCAAACACAGAAAACAGATTTAAAAAAACAATTAACCAGTTAATATGTCATCAGATAAACAGTTGGTCATCGGACTTTTTGGATTTGGAGTAGTAGGAGAAGGTTTATACAAAGTGTTACAACAAACACCATCGCTGAATGCACGCATTAAAAAAGTGTGTATTAAAAATCCTGACAAGAAACGGAACGCTCCGCAAGAATTATTTACAACCGACAGAGATATCATTCTGAATGATCCGGAAATTAATGTGATCGTTGAAGTGATCAATGAAAGCGAACCGGCTTTCTATATTGTGTCAACAGCATTAAAGAATGGAAAAGAAGTAGTAAGTGCCAGCAAAAAAATGATCGCAGAGCATTTGCCTGATCTGTTACGTTTACAAACTGAAACAGGTATTTCATTTCTGTACGAAGCATCAGCCTGCGCATCCATTCCAGTGATCCGTAACCTCGAAGAGTATTACGATAATGATCTGCTGCACGGTATCCGTGGTATTGTAAACGGCAGCACCAACTATATTCTCACAAAAATGTTTGAAGAGAAGCTCGATTTCAAACAGGCTTTGTTACAGGCACAGCAGTTGGGCTTTGCAGAAGCCGATCCTACCTTGGATGTGGATGGCTGGGATGCAGTAAACAAATGGGTGATCCTGTTATTACATGCATACGGCATTGTATCACATCCTGACGATGTATTGTTCACCGGTATTCAGAATATCCAGGGTTCAGATGCGTCAGTAGGCAGAGAGAAAAATCTGGAGATTCGTTTGGTGGGGCAGGCAAAGAAATTGCAAAATGGAAAAGTAGCAGCGTTCTTACTGCCGCAGTTTGTAAAGCATGATGATCATTTGAGTTTTGTGAAGAACGAATATAATGGAGCAGTTGTTGAAAGTTCTTTTTCTGATAAGCAATTCTTTTATGGCAAAGGGGCGGGCTCATTCCCGACAGCATCAGCTGTGTTGAGCGACATTTCAGCTTTGCGTTACGATTATAAATACGAGTACAAGAAACTGTATTATCACCAACCCAACGAACTCACCAACGATTATTACCTGAAAGTATATTTGAGTTTTGATGACTGGAATTATATTCCAAAAGAAAAATTTGAATGGATTGAAGAGTGGCATGCCGAAAGCGACCGTAAATATTTAGTAGGCGTATTGCATGCAACTGAGCTGAAAGAAAATACATGGTGGAGAGAAAACGGTACATCACTTATTCTTTCACCCGAACCCATCATTGAAGATGTTGAGGTTCGTAAGTTGAAAAAAAAGAGTCTTGAATTGGCGGGTTTAAATGTTATTTAATTATGAGTTTACAACAACAACTGACCGTATTGGAAAGCGAGCTGCAGGGCAAAAGTCCAGCAGCAGCTCTTCAATTACTCAGCGAACGGTTTAAAAGCAATATCGTTTTTTCAACCAGCTTTGGTTTGGAAGATCAGGCGATCAGTCATTTGATTTTTTCTGAAAAATTGCCCATTGATGTGTTTACGCTTGACACAGGCCGTATGTTCACCGAAACATACAGCACCTGGCGTTCAACGTTGGAAGCATACAATCAACCCATTCATGCTTATTATCCCAATGCAGAAGCGTTACAGCAATATGTTACAGAAAAAGGCCCCAATGCCTTTTACGAATCAACGGATAATCGAAAACAATGTTGCGGTATCCGTAAAGTGGAGCCACTGAAACGTGCATTAAAAGGAAAACAGATCTGGATTACCGGTTTGCGTGCAGAGCAAAGTCCTGATCGCCAGTCAACTTCCCAACTCGAGTGGGATGAAGGAAATCAGGTAATTAAATTTCACCCAATTCTGCATTGGACATGGGAAGAGCTCAACCAGTTCATCCGTGAAAACCATGTTCCCTACAATGTATTACATGATAAAGGTTTTGTAAGCATCGGTTGCGCTCCCTGTACAAGAGCCATCCGTCCCGGCGAAGATTTTCGTGCCGGCCGCTGGTGGTGGGAAGATAAAAGCAACAAAGAATGCGGGTTGCACGTGCATACAGATGTAAGCCAAACAACAAATTCCTGAATTACGCAAATGTTTGCGTAATTAAAAACAACTGTTAGGCACTTTGAGCCTTATATTTGCATATAAACCCTACCTGATAAGTAGGATAATAAACAGATCATGAGTCAATATCATTTGGATTATTTAGAGCAGTTAGAAGCGGAGAGCATTCATATATTCCGTGAAGTGGCGGCGCAGTTTGAAAAACCGGCCCTTTTATTCAGCGGTGGAAAGGATTCCATCGTGATGGTTCATTTAGCAAAGAAGGCGTTTGCTCCCGGCAAAATCCCCTTTCCTTTGGTTCATGTTGATACCGGACATAATTTTCCGGAAGCATTGGAATTTCGTGACTGGCTGGCAAATAAAGTAGGTGCAACATTGGTGGTGCGTAAAGTAGAAGATACCATTAAACAACGCAGCTTAACTGAGCCGAAAGGAAAGTTCCCCAGCCGTAACTGGTTACAAACCTATACACTCCTTGATACGATCGAAGAGTTTGCATTTGATGCTTGTATTGGTGGTGCCCGCAGAGATGAGGAAAAAGCCCGTGCAAAAGAGCGCATCTTTTCGGTGCGTGATGAGTTTGGTCAGTGGAACCCGAAACTGCAACGCCCTGAATTATGGAATATCTATAACGGGCGCATTCACAAAGGTGAGAACGTTCGTGTATTCCCCATCAGTAACTGGACCGAGTTGGACATCTGGAATTATATCCGCAAAGAAAAAATTGATTTGCCTTCTATTTATTTCGCACACGACCGTGAAGTGATTGTACACGATGGTCAACTGGTTGCCATGAGTGAGTTTGTACAACCTGCTGCTGATGATACGATCGTTACTAAACGTGTACGTTACCGTACTGTAGGTGATATGACCTGTACTGCAGCCGTTGAATCAACTGCTTCTAACTTAGATGAGGTAATTGAAGAGATCATTGCAACACGCATCAGCGAACGTGGTGAAACACGTATCGACGATAAGGTTACCGAAGCTGCGATGGAAGACAGGAAGAAGAATGGATATTTCTGAGAAGTGAGTAGTAAATAGTAAGTGGCAAGTAATCATTCACAATTCACCATTGACCATTCACAAATTTTTGATTTAAACTTTTT
>CAYMSG010000374.1:0-4092 GCA_964392955.1 uncultured Chitinophagaceae bacterium
CTGTTACCTTTCCGGTAACCGTTTTGTCCTGGCCGAAGATGTGGTAGGAGCACAGCAACAGCGACAACATCATTGCAATTTTTCTCATGTTAATTTAGGTTTATGAATAATAATACTATCCGGTTTCAGAGGGTTTTCAAGGTAGCAGAAGTGGGGATGTTAAGGTTTCTTGTGCTTAGATGACCGGCAAAAATCAATGATAATCGTTACAATTTAAGTCTGTTTATGATTGTAACAAATAAATAGACAAAATTTATTGATTAATGCTGCTTTTAATTAAGCATTTTACTTATCAGTTCTGCAGGTATTAAATTTTTACTACAACGTTGCTTGTTGATTTTTCAAATTAATTATTGAAAAAGCTGATAGGTATGAAATAAAAATGCCGCCATAAAAACGGCGGCATTTTATTTTCTGAGAAACGCAGTAGTTAACTGGCGTATCCGGGATTTTGTTGCATCAACGGGTTGGCTAACATTTCCGGTTGTGGTATTGTAAAGGGAATTTATTCCCAGGTAATATGGTTGGTGAAAATCAAATACGGACGGCTTTTTATATACTGATAATTACTATTTATAAAAAAACCTCTCCATTTGGAGAGGTTTTTTTATAGTATTCAAAAAATACTTATTGGTAACCTGCATTTTGCACCATCAATGGATTGGCTAACATTTCCACCTGCGGTATGGGCAGTGTGAAACGGAAATTATTAGCTGAAAGAGTGGTGGCTCCTGCATTAGGTGCATCGGACACTAAACGCTGCACAGGCAGCCCTCTGCGCTTCAGATCAAAGAAACGATGCCCTTCGAAGGGAAGTTCTTTAAAGCGTTCAGTAATTATAGCTGTAATAACAGCATCTTTATTGCTGAAAACTTCATTTGTATAACCGTTGATACGAGCTGCACGCAGTGTATTCAGATCACTCTCTGCACTGTTTGCACCGCTCACTTTATTTTGCTCAGCACGAGCTTCGGCACGAATAAGATACATTTCAGCTACACGGAATACTTTTCCGTTGTTCACATTTTCGTTAGTGGTGGCGATACCGGTTCCCCAGTATTTAAACACCACACGTGATTGGCGACTTGCTGCAGTTAACAGTGGCTCATCACGCAGGTAAGAAGTGAAACGAACGTCATTCGCCTGATCGTAACTATCCCACAGTTTGTTTGAAGGTCTCCAGGTTACTGTGCCAACATTGCTGGCATTAGCTGAAACACCCCGGAAGAGCGAACCGATACGTCCACCAACCTGTGTGGTACGGATTAAACGCATCACCACTTCATTGGTATTGGCATCTGTCCAAATGCCAGGGAAATTTGCACGACTTGCCAAAGGAACAGCACTAATTACGGCAGAGGCATAGGTTTCTGCATTAACCCAGTCACGCTGATACAGTGCAACCCGTGCATGTAATGCATTTGCAGCAGCCACAGTGGCACGATTCAGGTCTGTCAGGTTATTGGGCAGAAGTCCCTTCGCTTCTGTAAGATCTGCATTCAGCTTTTGGAAATAAGGCCCCATTTTGATGCGTGCTTGTGGCACAATAGTGGATGTTTCCATGTATGGCATGGCTAACCCATCAGCATCATAATTCGCACAATAGTAACGGAATAACTCAAAATGCGCATAGGCCCGCAGGAAGAGTGCTTCTCCACGAAGTATCCTGCGTTTCACTTCATCTCCAACTTTGGTAGAATCTGCACCTGGTAAAGCTGCAAGTGCGGTGTTAACACGGTTGATAATTGTGTAGTTGGGGTTGATGGCCGTGAAGTTATCACGGATACCTACATCGGTGTTGCCATATTGCCATTCATGCGTCGTTGCTGCATTATAAAACTCACCTGCTGTTGCCACTTCATCTGAAAGAGTTGAGTTTAATAAAATTGACATTTCCACACCCAATCCCGCATAGGCACCAATAACAGCCTGTTCAACAAAAGTAACAGTACGTAGTGCGGCCTCACCGGCAATTGCATCAGACTCCTTAATTTCCAGCAATTTCTTACAGGATGAAACACCAGCCATCACAAGAAGCAGGGAAAAAAGGTATATTATTTTTTTTGTATTCATTGTATTCAACGTTTAGAATTCATTTAAAAGTTTATGTCAATACCCACCACTACAGCACGAGGGTTGGGGAATTCCTGTAAGCTAATATTGTTATCATCTTCAGGATCCAATCCACGCCATGGGCTCCAAATAAACAGGTTTTGTGCCTGGATGTAAAAACGTGCGCCTTTGATCAAGCGTGTTCCACCAGCATTAATTTCTGGTATTTGATAGTTCATATTCAATGATCTGAAACGAAGAAACTTTGCATCATGAATATCAGCCGCTGTAAATTGACGGTCATACGCTGGTGATTGGTAGTATTTCACATCGCCCGGCTTTTGCCACTGTTCTGTAAGCAATTTACGATTAGCGTTCACCGCATTCACATAACCAGGAGTACCTCTGGTTGTCCAGTTTTCAACATTGTTATAACGGTATACTTCAAACTGATAAGAGAACAAAGCACTCAAGCTCAAACGCTTGTAGCGAAAATCAAGAGTAAAACCTCCCAGGTGCTTTGGTAACCATGTACCAAATTTGTGAAATAAACCGGCCTGTCCGAAATCGGTGGTTGTATTACCATCTGCCGTTTCATATGTTGGTCGACCTGTTGCGGGATCTGCACCCAGATAGTTTTGTGCATAGTGTGTGCCAAAAGGCAATCCTACTTTAATGATACCGGTGCCAGCAGGGTACTCATTTACCTGACCGAGATCCAGAATTTCATTTACGTTAATATTATGATTCCAGCCCAGTGTAAGATCAAAATCCTTGGTTTTTATCAAATCGCCGCTAATAGAAATCTCAACACCTTTGTTTTCCATCGAGCCGGCATTAACCTGCAGACTTCCTCCTCCAAAACCAGAGTTAGCCGGTAATGTTTGACTAACAAACAAATCACGTGTTACGTTACGGTAGAAATCCAAAGTAAGACGCAATCTGTTTTTCAACAGTGCCACGTCTGCACCAATGTTTGATTTTTCAACATATTCCATCCGAAGATTATCATTGAACACAGTGGGTACAATTCCTGTTAAAGTTGAACCCGCAAATCCATTGGTGCCGGTAAATGCAGGTTGTTGAGCAGCATGGTAGTTAGGGATAGTATAAATGCCGCCTCCTGAAATATTGTAGCTGCCGCCGGGAATTGAGTTGATATCGGGTACTTTTCCGTAACTGGCCCGAACTTTGAGGTCGCTGATAATATTCTGATTATCCATAAAACCTTCCTTAATGACATCCCAAATAGCACCTACAGAAAAGGTTGTGATTTCATCATTTGCAGGGTTCAGGATACGGGATGTTCCATCACGACGCACATTCGCTGTGAGGGTATATTTGTTGTCAAATGTATAACGGCCGGTTGCAAAGTAAGAGCGAATACCAAAGCCGGAACGGGCGCTTCCCACGTTCTGTACCACTGTAGCTGCACCACCGGTAGGGATAGCACCTGATCCTTGTGTAGTACCAAATAAACGGGGATCGAGCAAGAAGGCATTGAATCCAAATCCTTTCTGCCAAGCACGAATAGTTTCGAAATATCCACCAACTTCCACATCGTGCTTATCAGCAAATTTCTTATTAAATACAAGTGAAGATGTATTGATAAGTTGAGTGCGGGTACGGAAGGCTTCCGTTCCTACACCAGACTGAAAGGTTTGCAATGAGCCAATATAAGAGTTCGCATCAACATAACGCTCGCTCCAATCGATTGCATTATCAATACCCGTTACATTTTTAAACGTTAATACAGGGAGAATTTTATACGCCATTGTAACGCCAGAGTTGATTTTCAGTTGGCGCTCTTGCCATTGTGTGTGTTCCATACCTTCCAGCAGGTTACCAATTACACGGGGTACAGAAGCAGTGCTTGCGCCAAAAATTATACTGCCATCCGGGCGATATGGGTTTTCATAAGGTTTTGCACGCCATACCATTTGGAAGGGGTTACGTGTGGAGTTGCCGTACCAACTACCTTCGTTCCAACTCGTGCGTGAAAAACCCAAAAGGCTGTTCCAGGTAATACTGAGTTTGCCC
>CAYMSG010000375.1:0-3834 GCA_964392955.1 uncultured Chitinophagaceae bacterium
GCGTCTCGAAGGGCGGGCGGATGTGGTCAAGACAGAGGACTTGATCCTCAGCCATTCCAACGCCAAATATTGACAGACTTGCAAAGAACGGTGTACGTTTTACCAATGCACATGCCACATCGGCTACCTGCACACCATCACGTTTTTCCTTACTCACAGGAAAATACGCATGGCGCAAAGAAGGAACAGGGATTGCTCCCGGCGATGCAACATTGCTGATTCCTGTAACAACTACCACACTGCCTGGTATGTTACAGAAGGCTGGTTATAATACGGCGGTGATCGGCAAATGGCATTTGGGTTTGGGCGATGCAAAAGGTATTAACTGGAACGAAAAAATAACTCCCGGCCCGGCAGAGATTGGCTTTAATTACTCATTCCTGATTCCGGCAACAGGAGATCGTGTGCCCTGTGTATTTGTAGAAAATCAGCAAGTAGTGAATCTTGATAAGAACGATCCGATAACAGTGAGTTACACCGGGCCTGTTGATCCAAACGCACCTACGGGAAAAAAGAATCCGGAGTTATTAAAAATGCATCCTTCGCACGGACACGATATGACGATCGTAAATGGAGTAAGCCGTATCGGTTATATGAAGGGTGGCACGGCTGCGCTCTGGAGAGATGAAGATTTTGCTGATATGCTCGTGAAGAAAGCAACTGATTATATCACAAACCAAAAATCAAATCCTTTCTTCTTGTACTTCTCTACACATGATATTCATGTACCCCGTTTGGCACATGAACGTTTTGTTGGTAAGAGTGGTCATGGCCCCAGAGGTGATGTGTTGTTGCAGTTAGACTGGACGGTTGGACAAATTGAAGAAGTGTTGAAAAAGAATGGGCTGCTTGAAAATACACTCATCATTTTTACCAGCGATAACGGACAGGTAATTGATGATGGATATAAAGATGAAGCTGTTGAAAAATTAGGCAATCATAAACCCAATGGTATTTATCGGGGTGGCAAGTACAGTGCGTTCGAAGCCGGTACAAGGGTTCCATTCATAGTAAGCTGGAAAGGAAACATTCAGCCGGGTAAGGTAAACGATGCACTGTTTAGCCAGGTTGATCTATACGCCAGCTTAGCAAGCCTGGTTGGTGTTAAACTTGAAGCAGGCCTGGCACCCGACAGTAAAAATCATTTACCGGTGTTGCTCAATAAAAGCCAGCAGTCAAGAGAGTTTCTCGTAGAACAATCACTTCATTCAACACTTTCATTGATCATTGGCGATTGGAAATACATTGAGCCGTCAACAAAAATGAAAATAAACAAGGATACAAATACTGAATTGGGTAATGATCCAAAGCCGCAATTGTATAACTTAGCCGACGATCCGGGTGAAACAAAAAATCTTGCAGAAATATATCCGGAACGTGTTGCTGCAATGAAGCAGCGACTGGATACAATCAAACAAAAATAATTTGTATTGAAACAGAATCGTTCAAATAGCAATTGCCTGCGTTGTAAAGAAGATTTCAAAACAAAGAGATGGCTTGCCATCTTCTTTGTTTTTATTACTGCAGCATATAGTTGTAAAAACAAAGACACGAAAGAACAGGCTCAACATGAAAAGGATTCGCTTGTTTCCTGTATGCAACTGCCGTCGAGATTTGGAAGTGCAGGTGATACAACTGCTGTTGCGTTTGGTGGCGATACTTCTTTAACAGGAATGGTATTGATACCCGGCGGCACATTTGAAATGGGCGCAGATAATGAACAGGCATCGGAAGATGAATATCCCAAACATAAAGTAACAGTTAATCCATTTTACATGGATGTTACAGAAGTGACCAATGCTCAGTTTCAAGAATTTGTTGAAGCAACAGGATATGTAACTACAGCCGAACGTAAGCCCGATTGGGAAGAAATAAAAAAAACAGTACCGCCCGGTACTCCCAAACCTGCCGATAGTTTACTGATTGCTGCATCGTTGGTATTTCAACCAAGTAGCGGCCCTGTTGATCTCAACAATTACTCGCAATGGTGGAGTTGGGTGGCAGGTGCCGATTGGAAACACCCTGAAGGTCCGGGAAGCAGCATTAAAGGAAAAGAAAATTTTCCTGTAGTACATGTAAGCTGGGACGATGCAATGGCGTATTGCAAATGGGCGGGCAAACGGTTGCCAACAGAAGCAGAATGGGAGTATGCAGCAAGAGGTGGGTTGAACAATAATATTTATCCATGGGGCAATGAGCATATAAGTGTGGGTGCACCAAAAGCAAACAGTTGGGAAGGAAAGTTTCCTTACTCAAATGAACAACGTGATGGATTTTTCAAATATGCCCCTGTGAAAACGTACAACTGTAACCGGTATGGTTTGTTTGATATGGCCGGTAATGTCTGGGAATGGTGCAGCGATTGGTACGATCATAACTATTATCAAACAGTTGCAAACAACACAACTGTAAATCCGAAAGGGCCACAACGAAGTTACGATCCGCAGGATCCCTATACACCAAAGCGTGTGTTACGTGGCGGAAGTTTTTTATGCAACGACAGTTATTGCAGCGGCTACCGTGTTGCCAGGAGAATGAAAAGCAGTCCCGATACAGGATTGGAGCATACTGGTTTCAGATGTGTGAAGGATGTAACCAGAAAATAAAATGGCAATACAAAGTAAATCATGTTCAGATCAGTCATCATTTCATCCATTGTTATAGTTATTTGTTTTGCTTCTAATGCTCAACAAAATAAGCAACAACCGAATGTGATTGTTATTCTTGCTGATGATCTTGGCTGGGCTGATCTTTCTTCCTATGGGAGTACATTTTACGAAACACCCAATCTTGATCAACTTGCTTCTAACGGAATTCGTTTTACACAGGCATATGCAACCTGTCCCGTTTGCAGTCCCACACGTGCAAGTATGATAACCGGAAAGTACGCAGTGAAAACGGGTGTTACAGATTGGATCAAAGGTCGACAGGAAGACGGGAAAGCAATGCCGTATGAAAAATTAATTGCACAACCTACGGCTTACCAACTGGCATTGGAAGAAAAAACAATTGCTGAATATGCCTTAGAGAACAATTACAAAACATTTTTTGCCGGTAAATGGCATTTAGGCGAAGAGGAAAAATACTGGCCGCAATACCAGGGCTTTCAAACTAATATTGGAGGATGGAGTAAAGGTTCACCCACCGGAAGAATCAATGATACCACTGGCGGTTTTTTTTCACCGTATAAAAATCCAACCTTACCTGATGGCCCAACAGGAGAATATTTGACTGACAGGTTGACCAATGAATGTTTATCCTTTATAGAGCGTAATCAACAAACTCCGTTTTTCCTGATGTACTCGTTATATGCCGTGCATAATCCGTTGCAGGCGCCTGCCGCTTTAATAAAAAAGTATGAAGCAAAGCAAAAGCAACTCGTTATTCAGGCAAAAGACCGTTTTACAAAAGATGAAGACTGGATGAAGTATGAAAACGGATGGAGAAGAAGATTGGTGCAAGACAACCCGGTATATGCAGCCATGATCGAGAATATGGATTGGAATATCGGACGGATATTAGAGAAGCTGAAGCAATTGAATATAGATGACAATACATTGGTGATCTTTACATCAGACAATGGCGGGTTAAGTACAGCAGAGGGAAGTCCTACCACAAATGGTCCATTAAGAGCAGGGAAGGGTTGGTTATACGAAGGAGGCATCCGAGTACCGTTGATCATGTATTGGAAAGGAAAAATTATTGCAGGATCAATTTCCGATCTTCCGGTAACAACAGCCGATCTGTTTCCAACCGTTGCCAAAGCGATCAATGAAAATTATCAGAAAGCTAAAAGCATTGATGGTGAAAATATTTTGCAGTTGATTGCCAAAC
>CAYMSG010000375.1:3844-4064 GCA_964392955.1 uncultured Chitinophagaceae bacterium
TATATCAAAACAGGAATTTGTTTTGGCATTATCCGCATTACAGTAACCAGGGTGGTAAACCCGGCTCAGCAATCCGTTCAGGAAATTACAAGCTCATTTATAACTATGAAGATGAAAACGTAGAGTTGTATGATGTGGCGAATGATAGGGGTGAAAAGAATAATATCGCATCTGTCAATAAAAAAACAACAGCGCAGCTCAGGAAGAAGTTGGTGAAATG
>CAYMSG010000376.1:0-4061 GCA_964392955.1 uncultured Chitinophagaceae bacterium
AACGAGCTTTTTTCGAGGTAAATACCCACAAAAGCAGTAATGTCGTAACCGAGTGCTTTAATATCCACATTCAGCTTTGTACCTTTAACGATACCATGTTCCTGTAGTTTTTTGATACGCACATGGATGGTTCCCCCGGAAACAAAGAGTTTTTTGCCCAAATCGGCATAAGAGATCTGCGCATCTTCCATCATTTCAGAAATGATCTGCAGATCAAGTTTGTCAAGATTCAATTTCGATGCCATTTTTACGATTCATTTTAATAATAATTCAATATTAATTATATTTTTTTGAATAAATGTGAAAGTTTTAAAATTTTTATTGAAAAATTTGCAACGAATGGGCGATATGGTTTAATATTGCACTGTAATCGTTCTTTGAACAACATACTGTGGAGTGATGAAATTTTTGGCAGACATGCCCTCTCGTCTCGGGGGTGGAGATAACAGGATAAACGTAACGTAGGGCAGCAATGCCGGGGTTGACCACCAACCATGCGTTATGGCTAACTGCTCCGTGGAGGTTCGATCCCTCCCTCTACAGCATAATAAAACCAAATTATAAAAATCAATACCCAAGGTTCTATTTGCTTGGACATTGGAATTTAATTTTTTGGATTTTGCTTTTTGTTCTTTTACACTGTGGGGTGATGAAATTTTTGGCAGACATGCCCTCTCGTCTCGGGGGTGGAGATAACAGGATAAACGCAGCATAGAGCCGACGTTACTTTTGGTAAGGCCGACCGGGGTTGACCACTAAACTTTGTGCTGCAGCTAACTGCTCCGTGGAGGTTCGATCCCTCCCCCTACAGCTATTTTTCGGTTGCTTGTTATACCGATTAACTCTGTTCCGTACAGATTTTCTCATGCTTTTTTTACGATTGCCTTTTGTTTTTACAAAGGGCTCTTTCGTTTTTTATCGGTTACTGCTTTCCCTTCCCTCTTTTGTTTGGTCCACCCTACCTTTGCCCGCTATGGGACAAAAAAAGCTCATTCGTTTTGCCGAAATAGAAACCTTTCCGAACGTACTGCAATACCCGCAGGATATGAAAGGGAAATGGAGTGATTTTTTTAAAAACAATCATCCAATAACCCTCGAACTGGCTTGTGGCAAGGGCGAATATGCGGTGGGGCTGGGACGCATGTATCCGGAGCGGAATTTTATTGGGATCGATCTTAAAGGCAACCGTATTTGGGTGGGTGCCAAAACAGCTTTGAAAGAAAACCTCAGCAACGTTGCTTTTGTACGTTCGCAGATAGACCAGGTAACGAATTATTTCAACGCAGGTGAAGTAAGTGAGATATGGATCACCTTTCCCGATCCGCAACTACGTGCTTCCAAACATAAAAAGCGACTGACACATCCGCGGTTTTTACGACTGTATCAGCAAATGTTGAAGACGGGCGGACCGATCCATTTAAAAACCGACTCCCCGGTATTATACAACTTCAGCAAAAAAGTAACGGAACTGTATGGCTTGCCCGTGCATATTTCAACCGATGATGTGTACAGCCAGCAAAACATCAGTGATGAACTCAAGATCAAAACCCATTATGAAGGTTTGGATATTGCCCAAAGCAACCGCATCCATTACATGCAGTTCAGCTTACCAAACGCAACCCTGCCTGTTGAAGTAGATGCTTTGTTAAAACAATGGGTATTTGATACCGAGAAAGACTGAACGGTATTATTTCCTGCAAAAAAATACGTCAACAAATTTCTTGGTTGATGGTTAAATAGTTTTACTTCGCCCACGGAAAACGAAATGAACAAGCTACAGGAAGGTGTCGATTTTTATTATGATGAGCACGACAATATTGTGCTTACGGCCAAATACCATCTTGATAAAGGGTATTGTTGCGGCCACGGTTGCCGGCATTGCCCTTACGATTATGAAGCTGTTCCCGAGCCACGTCGTACCTTGGTGTTAAAAGAGCGTAACGATGCCCTCCAAAAAACAACCACAACTTCCCAAAACGGGTAACGCAAAAAACTATTCTTTTTTTGATGATGTGTATGATGTGGTACGGCAAATACCCAAAGGCCGTGTAACATCCTATGGAGCTATTGCTGCTTACCTCGGCACCAAACTATCGGCACGCATGGTGGGCTGGGCTATGAATGGCGCACACAATGTAAAACCGAAAGTACCTGCACAACGGGTGGTAAACCGTAATGGCATGCTCAGCGGCAAAGCCCATTTTGCTACCCCCTCACAAATGGAAGAACTACTGCTGAAAGATGGCGTTGCCGTTAAGAATGACACCGTTGTTGATTTTGAAAAACGGTTTTGGGACCCCGCCGTGGAGTTGGGGTAAAGCTCAAGCCTCGTATTTACTACAAGGCTTACGCTTAATCCTCATTTCATCAACCTGCATCTTCAACCTGTTCCACTTTATTTTTCTCTACAAACAATGTTTGTGTTGGAAATGCAAATTCAATTCCTTCTGCTTCAAAACGTTCAAATATCTGCAAACATATTTCGTGGTTGGTATCCATATATACTTTGAAATCGGATGATAATACAAAATAGGCCACTTCAAAATTCAAACTGAAGTCGCCGAATGTTTTTAAATGTGCCCGGTCGAACTCTGCCATTTTCTGTTGGGTAATGACCGCTTCAATAATGGATGGAATTTTTCGGAGCTTTTCTGCCTTGGTATAATACACTACGCCGATCTGTATCAATACACGTCTGCGTTCCAGCCGTTTAAAATTATTGATCACCGATTTTACCAACTCCGCATTGGGCATTACGAGTTGTTGCCCGTCCGGGCTGCGTACATGCGATGTTTTGATACCGATTTTTTCAACCGAACCTGCATGACCATTCATGATAATAAAGTCACCCACTTCAAACGGTTTATCGAAAAAGATCACTAGGTAACTGAACAAATCGCCCAGTATATTTTGTGCTGCCAGTGCAATGGCAATACCACCCACACCTAATCCGGCAATGAGCGTCGTCATATCATAACCCAGGTTATCAACCAATATGATAATACCACCCAACCATACAATTGCCTTTACCACCAGCAAAATACCATTCAATTGTTTTATCCGTTCTACAGGTTCGTTTTTTTGCTGCATGTACAATTGTACACCAGCATGTATTAAAAAGTTGATGAGGCGTATGGAGTAAAACGTAATGACCACTACTAATGCCACATGCAGTACCTGCTGCAGTTTTTCAGATAAATGCAACTGACGGATGATGGCATAGTTTGCCAGAATATACACAAATGGAACCAGGAATTTTTCAAGCGCACCAATCAACAGATCGTCGGCAATGGTATTGGTTTTAGCCGTTAGTTGCTTTAATTTTTGCACAACCACATTCCGGATCAGTTTCACAATAAAAAATGCGAGTACAATACCTCCTAGTGCAATCAAATAATCCAATACCGTATTGCCCCAGAACATGGTTTTAAAAAATGAATTCATACTAAATCGGTTTTAAAATGCTGCTGTCCGCAAAAAATAAAATGCGTAGACTTGAATTTTCATAAACAGGCTGCAGCAAAAATGAAGAACAATGCCCCGTAGACGAGTTAAGAACGGAAACGGTTGGAAGATTGACTATTTTTTCAGCATATTCATCAATCATCTGCATAACAGCACAGATGAACAACTCTCAAACCTTTCAACAATAATTCTGTAAAATATTCAGCCCCTTATATTATCTTCCAAATTCAAAACTTACAAAGTATGAGAAAAACTGCACTCCTGCTGGCACTTACAGGCCTGGCAGGTTCACTTGCTGCGCAACAACCGGCAAAAGACAGTGTAAAGAAAGACACGATGCCGTACACGGCATTTGCCAAACTTCCGCTGAAACCGGAACGCACCATCAAATTCACAGCCAAAGAAGGCACATGGATGAGTGTGGATGTGAGCCCCGATGGAAAAACCATTGCCTTTGATCTGATGGGTGATATTTATATCATGCCCATTGAAGGTGGTAAAGCAACAGCCATTACAAAAGGGATTGCGTATGAAACACATCCACGTTTCAGCCCCGATGGAAAGAAAATTCTTTTCACGAGTGATCGCAGTGGAAG
>CAYMSG010000377.1:0-4047 GCA_964392955.1 uncultured Chitinophagaceae bacterium
TTAATAATTTTAATGAGCGCACTTGCAATATTAGAGCTGGGTTAATTATGTCGCCATTTTTTTTAAACAGAAGGCGCATGCTTGTAAATAAAAGCAATGGAATAAAAAAACAATCCCACAATTACCACCCATCTTACAGTAATGATGAGCCATTTGATAAACACACTGTCGATTTTTAACAACAGCAACAACCAGTTGAACAAGGCTCCCTGGGTGATGAGCAGAATAATGCTTGCAATAAAAATAAAAATGATCACAAAGGTTAAACGGATGGCCTTCCACCGATAAGCAAAAAAGTTTTTACTCTCCGTTTCACGGATCGATTGGTTAAAACTATGAATGATCCCCAGCACCGCATTGGATGAGAAGTACAATGAAGTAATAAAACCGATCGACAACAAACTGTTTTTCGGTCGCTTAAAAAAATCAGCTAAAAAACTCTCAACGGCATTCCGTGTAGCCTCGTTAGGTGTAATTTCCCTTACAAACGCATTCACTTCGTTGTAAAACTGATCAGCAATAGGAAACAGCGGCACCAATGAAAACAAAAAAATACAGGCCGGTGGCAAAGCCATAATAAAATTGAAGGAGATAGCTGCAGCACGCTGGTTTAAACTCCCTTTCTGTATTTGCTGAATAAAAAAACGACTTACTTCAAATAACGAAATCCCCTCAAAACCGGGAGGACGAAACCGTTTACTGAAACGAAGAATGAGCCTGATAACCGGCAGCCGATATATATATTCTTCAATTGACATGCACTCCGAAAGTAATGGTTTTCTATTTTACCTGATGTTTAAACTATCCAGCCATTGTTGGTAAGCCCTTGCATTTTTCAAATGTTCTGTATCTGTTGCTGCAAAGGCATGATAACCGTTGCCGTTTGGTTTTGCACAGAAAAAAAGATAATCTGTTGCAGCCGGGTTTAATACAGCATCAAGTGTTGTTTCTGAAGGCGTACAGATAGGTCCGGGAGGTAATCCTTTGTTTCTATAGGTGTTGTACGGCGATGAGGCGGTTGAATTGATATGCACAAACAAAATACGTTTCAATGTAAAATCACCTACAGCAAACTTCACGGTAGGGTCAGCACCTAAGTTCATTCCCTTTTTCAATCGGTTGAGATAAACGCTGGCAATGGTTGGTTTTTCATCGAGGCGGATGGTTTCTTCTTCTACAATCGATGCCAACGCATGTACCTGTTCGGGTGTTAATCCCAAAGCAGCTGCTTTTTGTTTCCGTTCATCGGTCCAGAATTTTGTTCGCTGCTCGTTCAGCTTACTCAGTATGCGTTGAGGACTGGAGTTCCAGAGTAATGAATAGGTGTTGGGTAAAACAGCTGTCATTACAGTATGCGTATCGAGTTGAAATTTTTTCAATGAATCGTTATTGGTGAGATAACGGATCATTGCTGCAGAGTCTGTTTCAAATCTGCGTCCGATCAATGCGGCCAGATCTTTCTTTGTACGCAGCTTGGTGATCACCAGGTTTACAGGAGATTGATTTCTGTTGCGTAACGTACGTGCCAGTGAAAGCAGGCTGCTGCCTTTTGCAATTTCATATTTACCGGGTTGCAGGCGTTGCCATACATTTAACTGTCCGGCCATCCACTCAAATAAACCGGGACTTTTTAAAAAACCGGAATCACGCAAAGAAGACATCACTTCTTTTTGACTGGCTTTGCCGGTATAGATGTAGAGATATTTTTTTGATTCATTAAACGTAGTGGCGCTGCCCAAAAACTTCCACGCAAAAAAACAAGCAACAATAAAAAGAAGCAGAAACGTGTAGCCTATAATTTTTTTCATTTGTCCGGTATGGTTTATTCAATAGAATTGATTTGACAGAAATTATTATGCCAGTAATGAACAAAGATCAACAAGGCATAAAAGATGCAGTGTGTCCATCGACTTGCGCAGGATAAACTTGCCAATGAAGTTGATGTATGAACTACTGCCCGTATCAAAATAAAACAAAAAACCCCGACGCATGGCCGGGGTTACAAAAAATATTTTACTGCTTATTTGTTTGGAGTGGGAGCAGGTACTGCAGGGGTTGTATTCGTTGCAGGACGTTGCTGTACCGGTTGGTTGGTTGGCACTTTTTCCAGGTTACCTGAGCCACCTGTACCGGCAGTATCAGAAATAAACAGGGAAGAAACCAAACATAACACGCCAATAATAGCTGCAAACAACCAGGTACCTTTTTCAAGTACATCGGTGGTTTGCTTTACGCCCATGAACTGGGTATTGAAACCGGCAATAGAGCCGCTGAGGCCGCCACCTTTTGGGTTTTGCACCAACACTACAAATCCTAATAACGCACTGGCCAGAATTACCAGTATGATGAATAACCAAATCATTGCTTTATTGTTTTAATTCGTCAATTCGGGAGGCAAAATAAACGCTTTTTTCGGGATGCAGCAAACTTAATTTCCGGTACAAATCAATGGCTTGTGATCGTTTGCCCTGTTTCAGCAGCACTTCGGCCATGGTTTCGGTAATTACTTCGGTTTGCTGATTGCTTTCGGTAGCAATGGAAACCACTTCTTTTTCCTGTGTGGAATCAAGCTCTTTCTGTTCTTCCACATAGATTTTTTTCATGGAACGGAGCCATTGGGTAAAACTTTTTACCTGCTTGCCTAACTGATCATCGCCCAGCTTTTCTTCCCGTAACTTAATTCCTTGAGAAGCAAAGTAATCAACCGTATGAAATGGTTCAAATGTAAACACCGGCTCTTGTTCTGTTTTTTGTGGATGCTGTGCAGCTTCTGTTAATTCTTCTCTTGCTGTATCTGCTTCAATCACTGCTTCTGCAGCCAGTTCAATATCGGCAGCCTGTATTACTGCTGCGGCTTCTTTTTCAGCTTCGGCCTGCAGCAATACTTCAGCATCAATTACCGCATCGGCAATTACAGCTTCCTGTTCTTCTTTGATGGCTTCTGCTTCCAGGATGGCTTCTGCATTTAACACCGCATCGGTTATTACGGCCTGTTGCTCTTCTTTCAGATCTTCTGCAACCACCAATGCTTCTGCATCCAATGACGCATCCTGTTCATCGATAGAAACCGATGCAGCAGTTAGAACCTCGTTAATTGGCAGTGAAGGCTCATCGGTTCTTTCACCAGTGGCATTTGATTTTGTAAAATTCTTCCACTGTTGCTGTAACCATAAAGGTTGGTTGAAATAGATCGCTGCTTTTTGTAATTGCTGTTCTGCATGTACAGCACCGCTTTGCTTTTGTTTGGCGGCCAGTAATAATTGAGCTGCACCAAACCAGGGGTATTGGTAAGCAAGCATCTCAAGGTCGGCCTCAGTACATTCATTCAGCAAAGAAGGTTGCTGCAGCAATCGGTGAAATACTTCTGCATTGATCATTGAAGCAAAGTAATTGAAAAACTACCAGTTTGAGAAAATACGATTGAATATTTCGTCGGTCATGTTTTGCACAATCAGATCAGTCAATGAATTTTCGGCCTGGCTTAATGAAAGACCTGCCGAAAAATCGAAGTTGCGTGTAAGATCTGCTTCAAAACTTTTTTTATCGTCTAACCGGTTTTTAAACACAAGATGCACTGTTACGTTCAAACGGTTGGTGGCGGCCTGTTGATTGGAGATACCGGATGTTGTTACATAATAATCGGTGATTTGTCCGCTGATATCGTAATGCGCCTCATCACTGTTGGTTTGTGATAAGCGGGTTTGATTCACAATTTTTTGTCGCAGCTTATCGGTTAACCGCTGACTCAACTGCGGATTAACGATGCGTGCACGGTTATCGATATAATTCACCTTCACTGTTTTTACTTCGGGCGGTATGGATACATCTTTGAAGGAATAACAGGAAGAAAACGCCAATAGCCAATAGCCAATAGTCAATAGCCAAAAACTTTTTACTATCGACTTACTACTAACCTCTACCGGCTTGTATTTAAAGTTCTTCAATATCATACTCCTTCAGTTTTCGATACAATGTTCGTTCGCTGATGCCGAGATCGAGTGCTGCATCACGACGTTTACTCTTGTGTTTTTTCAATGCTTTGATGAT
>CAYMSG010000378.1:0-4034 GCA_964392955.1 uncultured Chitinophagaceae bacterium
TTTGATCTTCGCTTTCTTCTTAACACTCATGATGGTACCCAGTATGTATATCATCTCTGAGCGTTTACGTAGACCGATGGAACGTTTCTATGGCACCAAGTATATTGCGTTGCTTGGTTTCCTTGGTCCGTTGTTCTTCATCTTTGTAGGTATCATGTATGCCGGCAGAAAATTGCAGGGAAAGAAAGTGTGGGTAGGCCAGCAACGGAAAACAGTTCCTTCGAAGATATAAGACAGTCAGTATTGAATTTTTCAAAACCCTCTTCTTACTGGAAGAGGGTTTTTCTTTTCTGCTTAACAAAAAAGTCATCGTTAATTGACAACTGCCATTTAATTTCACAAAAAAATTATCATCATGGCACAGGCACACGAAATTGATTACCGTATTGTGGGCGAAGAAATGCAATACGTAGAAATTGAACTTGATCCCAATGAAACAGCCATTGCAGAAGCAGGCAGTTTTATGTTAATGGATGAGAGCATACAAATGCAAACCATCTTTGGTGATGGCAGCGCCAACCAGGGCACAGGTGTATTAGGAAAACTCTTCAGCGCAGGCAAGCGACTGCTTACCGGCGAAAGTTTATTTATGACAGCTTATACCAATATTGGTCAGGGAAAGAAACGTGTAAGTTTTGCATCCCCCTATCCCGGAAAAATTATTCCGCTGGATCTGTTGCGGTTAGGCGGCCCCGTTGTTTGCCAGAAAGATGCATTCCTCTGCGCAGCAAAAGGAGTAAGTGTGGGAATTGCTTTGCAACGTAAACTCGGCACCGGTTTATTTGGTGGCGAAGGGTTTATTATGCAGAAACTGGAAGGCGACGGACTGGCGTTTGTACATGCTGGTGGACATGTGTTTGAACGTGAACTGCAACCCGGTGAACTTGTTAAGATAGATACCGGCTGTGTTGTTGCTTACACACATACCGTTGACTTTGATATCCAATTTGTAGGCGGCATCAAGAATACCATCTTTGGTGGAGAAGGTTTGTTCTTTGCTACGCTTCGTGGCCCCGGTAAAGTATGGATCCAAACGCTACCTGTTTCAAGATTGGCCAGCCGTATACTTTCCTATGGCAGAGGTGCACGGAAAGAGGAAGGAAGCTTATTGGGTGGTTTAGGTAATTTACTGGATGGTGATGGCAGATGAGAAAGCTTATTATAATTGTCATCCCGACCTGTCCCGCATTCGGCGGGAGGAACGAGAGATCTGCTGAGCAATCGAACTCAAGCCAGGCAGATTCCTCCTAACGTCGAAATGACAAAAAACAAAAAGCCGGAAAAAATTTCCGGCTTTTTGTTTGGAAATCTGAAAACATTAATCGTATATTTGCGATATAAAATAAATAAGACGAACAAATCGTCTTTTTCTTTGAACATACTCATCGTAAAAAAACGATAAATAAAATGGCCATCCACAAGAAAGAAGAGTTCAGTACAAAAGAGCAACACCTGGCAGCATTTGCAAAAGCCATCAGTCACCCGGCACGTATTGCCATTCTGAGTGTATTGGCAAAGCGGAACCAATGCATTTGCGGTGAAATTGTAGATGTGCTTCCCCTGGCACAAAGTACCGTGAGCCAGCATTTGAAAGAATTGAAAAATGCCGGACTCATTGATGGTGAAACGGATGGCCCCCGCAGCTGCTACTGCATTAACTGGAAAGCCTTTGAAAAATTCAACAGCGATTTTAATTCACTCTTTGAAAAACTGAAAGAAGCAAATGCGAAATGCTGTTAATGATCATCAACCATAAACCTTTCATCGTAAAAACAAAACAACATGACAAACGAAGTTCAACTCAAGGAAATTGTAAAACAGAAGTACAGCGAAATTGCGTTACAGGATAAAGAAACCAATCAATCCTCGTGCTGCGGTGCTGGCGGTTGCTCAACAGAAGTATATAACATCATGAGCGATGATTATACAAACCTGAAAGGCTATAATCCTGATGCTGATCTTGGATTAGGCTGCGGCTTGCCAACGCAATTTGCAAAAATCCGTCCGGGAAATACCGTGATCGATCTGGGAAGTGGCGCTGGCAACGATTGTTTTATTGCTGTTGCTGAAACAGGGCCAACCGGTAAAGTGATCGGCATCGACTTTACACCTGCCATGATTGATAAAGCAAGAAGCAATGCAGAAAAAAGAGGATTGAACAATGTAGAATTTCGCCAGGGCGATATTGAGCATATGCCGGTTACATCTAATATAGCCGATGTGATTGTAAGCAACTGCGTATTAAACCTTGTACCAAATAAAGATGGTGTGTTTAAAGAAATGTTTCGTGTGTTGAAAGCAGGCGGCCACTTCAGTATATCTGATATTGTATTGGTTGGTAAGCTGCCGGATGCATTGCGAAAAGATGCAGAGATGTATGCCGGATGTGTATCAGGCGCCATTCAGAAAGAAGTATATCTCGAACTGATCCGGCAAAATGGATTTGAACAGATCACCATCCAGAAAGAAAAAGCAATTGTAATTCCCGATGATATTCTGAAAAATTATTTGAACGAACAGGAGCTCGCCGATTTCAAACAAGGAAACACCGGCATCTTCTCCATCACCGTATTTGCACAAAAGCCTGCCTGCTGTGCACCTGGCAGCGGCTGTTGTTAATTCTTTTTTTCACATATAAACCTTAGCATCATGAACACAAATCAAAATGATCCCGGATGTTGTGCAGGCAACGCTGATTGCTGCGGCGGCATCACCGACATGGGATGTTGTTAAAAAAAACGAAGCCACGTACTTGCGTGGCTTCGTTCATATCTATCCTGTTTGTTCATTTACAATGTTGACCGTACTGCACCTCCATCAACCATAATTGTTTGCCCTGTAACAAAGCGGCTTTGCTTACTCAGCAACCAAAGGGCAAGTGATGCAAAATCCTCGGCTTCGCCTAATAAGCCAACAGGTATTTGTTGAATAGCCGTTTGTTTCACTTCCGCAAAAGGCAAACCTGTCTGTTCACTTTTTTTATGATACAACCGATCAATGGCAGGTGTGTTATGACTACCCGGGCCGAGTATATTCAATGTAACTCCGCTCTTTGCAATTTCCTGGCTCAATGTTTTTACCATCCCAACTACTGCCAAACGCAACGATGTACTTAATACCAAATTTTCAATGGGTTGTTTTACACTGGAACTTTCGATATAAACAATACGTCCGTAACCGGCTTTCACCATAGCAGGAACAAATGCCTGTGTAAGTGCCACTTTCCATCGCAACAGTTTTTGATACGCATCATCCCAATCGGCCAATGTAGTTTCCATTACTGTTTTGGCTGGCGGTCCACCGGCATTTACCAACATGCCGTGCAGTTGACGATCACCAACAACCGATTTCAGTTTTTCAATTACTTCATGCTGTGTAATGTCACCCGCTACTATTTCCGCATTGGGGATTGCTGCATATTGTTCACTCAGTTTTTCAGCTCCCCTCGCAACAGCAATTACAGTTGCACCTTCCTGTAACAATGCAGTTGCAATGGCTTTGCCAAAGCCACTGGTAGCGCCGCTAACAAGAAAGAGTTGATCAGTTAATTCAAGATTCATATAAGTTACTTTTTGTTTGCCCGGTCTGGCCACTTGGAGTGGCCTGACCTCACTGTACTAATTTATTTGCATGTCGGCTAACCAGCAACCATCCATTGGCCCGTTTTGCATAAACCTCGGTATAGAGTAAGTAAATATCAACCGGTTTGCCCTCCATCAACACATTAAAAGTTCCTTTTCCACTAACAATGACAAAGCCTTTGTATACTCTTGCTGATGCTTCTGTAACGGTAACTTTTTTCATGGTTAATTTACCGGAGCGCAGGTCGTCACTGATTTCTTTTTTTGTTTGCACCCATCCATTTGAATGAACATACTGAATACGATCATCCAAAATACTGTTGAGTGAATCCAGTTTCTGCTGTACCATCCACCGAAACTTTGTTTCATGCAATTTCAATACAAATTTTTCTGTGGCTGATTCTTCTTTTGATTTTTGTGCAGTGACAGTTGTTATAACAAGTATAGACAGGA
>CAYMSG010000379.1:0-4028 GCA_964392955.1 uncultured Chitinophagaceae bacterium
AACGTTACCGGAAAACTCACGTGCTTCCAATACAGAAATCTTTTCACTACTTACACAAGGTGCAATTTCATGATGCATGAGATCATACACATATAAGCCGAAAGCTTTGTCTGCCATAGCTTCCTTTACTGTTTCAAATCCTGCAAGGAAAGCAATGCCACATGAAAAAGTATGCGTTCCGTTCAGTAATCGAAGCTTCAACTCACGTTGTTTCGTAATATCATTTGTAATTACAATTCCTTTATCTGCTTCAGCAAACGTTAGTACGTCTTTTACTTTCGGATTGGCTGTTTCAATAGCCCATAAGCTGTATGGCTCACTCATGATCATTAACTCATCGGTATAACCCAATTTTGCTTCCGTTTCTTTTTGTAATGCTGCCGGCAGTTTGCCGGGTACAATACGATCCACAAGTGAATTGCAAAAACTATTTGCATTTTCGAGCCAATCAATAAAGGCGTAATCTGCATTATTGAGATGTGCCAGTTCCATTACAATGGATTGCAGTTTTGTTCCATTGTCTGTGATCAGTTCTGTTGGAACAATCACCATTCCTTTATTTACATCGCCATTAAACGCTTTGTAACGTTCATACAGAAAAGCCAATAGTTTACCTGGAAAGGAAACCGGCGGCGTGCCTGTTATCTTATCATCTTCCACCAATACAATTCCTACTTCGGTTGTATTGGAAACAATAATTTCCATAGCAGGATTCGATGCACAGTCTAATACATGCTGCCATTGCGATTTTGCAGAAAGTACCCGGCTGATCGATGCATTGACAATATACTCTTCTGTCATTTTTTGCTGACGAATCCCTTTGATACAGTGTGTAAACAAGCCATCTTGTGTGCTGTACCCATCCGTATCTCCGCTATCCGTTGATTTTACAACAACAACACGACCGTTGAAGAATCCTTGCTTATTGGCTTTGTCAATATAATAATCTGGCAGACCACGTAACAATACCCCGGTTCCAAACTGCAGTACTTTTTCGGGTAGCGTAAACAGCGCATCCGCTGGTATTGATTGCACAGCGCCGTTTAATTGTGATAATGTTTGTTTCGATAATTGCATATTGCTTGCTCTTTAAATTTTTATTGAACAGAAACAATGTGGCTGTTTTACCCATCTTCCTGTTAGCTGCTCATGGATTCCACCGTTCACCAAAAACCCATTTTGCGTTGATACCATCGGCCAACGTTTTACTGATATTATTCGTGAACCATGTATAATCGCCTGCTTTGCGGTGACAATTGTAATAGTAGATCCTTTCTCCCCATTGGATGTTATTGGTTGTTGCAACACGATAGATGGGTGCATCTTTCATGTTATCTGCAAACAAACAATTGATGAGATAAAACTGTGCATCACGATGATAGCGACCCAGCAGGAATCCATCATATCCTTTAAATGTACAATTCAGCAACACCGTTTTTGAATCTTCGTGTCGTGAACCATCATGCCAGATGGCAGCAGAACCTGTATGTGCTATAAACTCGCAGTTCTCTGCAAAAGCCCAGCCACGTGGACAATAAAAATCTACACCACCTTCCATTACACAATCCTTAAAATACCACATGCCATTCTCTACTTCCCAAGGGCTTACAGTATCCCCTGCAAATGCTTTGAAGTGACAGTTAATGGCTTTCAGCCTTGTGCAATGCATTGTACGCAATGCCATTTGATGACCATCTTTTGTGATCTTCTTTTGTTTATTGAGCGTGTCATTCGGGCAGTAAACTGTTCTTGGCTCTAAAAAATCAAAACCATAACTATTGGTGATGGTGAGGTTTTTTAATGTAATGTCATTGGCACTTACATTCATAGTTGCTACCCCCCAATCATCGTTATATTCACAACGCCATTCATCTCTTGCAATAGCTGCGGTAATAATGGTAGCGGCCCTGTCTTCCCCTTCAAAAACAATATTGTGTTTCCCGATATAGAGTTTCTCTTTATAAATCCCCTTCTTAATAAAAATGATCCGGGCTGTTGCAGCCGAATCACTTAAACTGTTAACAGCTCCTTGTATGGTTGTAAAATGTCCTTTGCCTTTTGCATCCACCACAATCCTTTTCTGTGCCCTTACCAAACCAGTACACAGCAATAAACAACCCATCCATCCATATCGTATCAGTTCATTCACTTTTTCTTTGCGATTTGCAGCAACCACTTTGCAAGGTCTTCTGCTGCTTTATAATTTTCAAAATCGGAGGGCAGTAATTTCCGGTTATCAATATATTCATTGTACACCCAGGGGTCGCCCACAGCCAGTACAGTTCCATTTCCGTATTTTGCAACAGCAATGATCACAGCACCATCTTTTGTAACCAATGCTTTTGCCGGTGCTTTTACCGTTAGTTCACTGATCTCTTTCAGGAACATTTTCTTTGTTGTTTTGAAAACAGGGTTACCGGCATCAGGCACTACTTCACCTTGTACATAATTATCATTCTTCACCATGTTGAGGCTGTTATCGGTAAACGTAATACCAAACTTATTGGCCAGTTGATTGAAATATTTCAGATCACAGTTATTACTGTCGTTGGCCATTAATAACAAAACACCACCTGCTTTTACCCAATTGCTGATGGCAGTTACATCGTTTGCGGTTACATAATTCGGTTGCGAATTATCCCGCACATGATCGGGATCAACAATAATGTACACCGATGCTTTGCTGAGATTGCCTGCAGTTGGTGCAACATCCAACGATTGAAGCGTAGCACCAAACCGCTCATACACAGTACCCCATGTGTAAAACCCCCCATTCGTTCTTTCTTCCCATGTGTAATGCCAGTAGTTCATTTGTCCGCCGGCATCTTTCTTTTTTTCACTGTTAAACCAGCGATCGAGCATCACTGTTTTTCCTTTGCCGATGGATTGAGTGTGCAATTGTTCCATTTCACCAGCTGCTAACAGAAATGCACCTACACCTTTCGGATCGTTTACAATCACATCTTCACTCATGTAGTATACAAAACTTCCATCACGGTAAGGTTTGCCACCAAGCCCTGATACTTTCACCGTGCCATGTAAATTCGTTTGACCGTTTTCTTCCTTAATAAAACGTTTTATAATTCCATCGTATCCTTTTTTTGCGATGGAAATTTTAGCAGCAGGCAAATAACCTTTGCGAACACCTTTTGCAACAGCATATACAAATTGTGAAGATGCAGATGCTTCAAAATAGTTTTTTTCTTTGCCCGGTCCATTGTAATTCATTACATCGTACCACAAACCTGTTGCAGGATCTTGTTGTTTTTCGATGGCATTAACCAAACGAATCAATATTGCAATCAGGTCTTTACGTTTTGGATGATCAGCGGGGAAATAATCCAACGCATCAACCAATGCATCGGCATACCAACCCATGGCTCTTGCCCAAAAGTGTGGGGAAGTACCGGTTTGTTTATTAGCCCATTGCTGTTGTTTGCTTTCGTCCCATGCATGATAGAGTAGCCCTGTTTTTGGATCACGTGCATGTTGTTCCATCCAGATAAACTGGTTGGCAATATCATTAAACGCAGTGTCTTCGTGAAAAAGCATAGCATACTCTGCATAAAACGGCGCACCCATGTACAACCCATCGAGCCACATTTGCCAGTTGTAAATTTTCTTGTGCCAGAAACCACCTTCATTGGTACGGGGGTGTGTACGCAGCTGATCACGCAGATGCATAGCCGCTTTTTTATATTTCTCTGCACCGGTAATCCGGTACAGCATTAACACCAGCTTTCCGTTGTTTACATGATCGATGTTGTATTCTTCCAATTCATAGCCTTTAATGCTTCCATCGTCCTGCACAAAATAATCCATACGGTTTTTGATGGAATTATAATAGGCCACATTACCTGTACGCAGCCACAGGCTTTCATAACCTTTGAGCACCACACCCATGTCGTAACTCCATTTGGTTTTGCTGCCGATGGGTAAACTATCTGGCCATATTTTATCAACAGTAGCAGCCACTTTTTCGCTCCACTTTACTTGGGCGGTTGACTGTAATGTTGTTGCGAGCAATA